>FUZR01000005.1 GCA_900167895.1 Bacteroidales bacterium WCE2004
AAAACATTGGCAGACAGGCATATAACCCAGAGTATGTCTCGAAAGGGGAACTGCTTGGACAACTCTATGATGGAGAACTTCTTTGGCCTGATGAAGAATGAATTGCTATATTTGCAGGAGTGGGACTCTATCGACCAGTTCAAGAAGGCTCTCCGGACATATATCCGGTACTACAACAACGATAGAATCAAACTGAGGCTAAAAGGAAAGAGCCCGGTGCAATACCGAGCTCTGTTCCAATCTAAGGCCTCGTAACTAATGTTAAACCGTCCAACTTTTGGGGGTCACATCATTTTCGGTCGCCTGTTTTTGTCCCCTTCGTGAAAATGTTTCAAAGGGCAGGCTGGCGGCGACTTGTCCAAGGTGCTCATATACAATGAAATATATTGATTGTCCTCTGCGATTTAGATACGACGAAATATAGGGAAAATCTTACAGTCTCTTTTGTAGTAATCGCAATGCGTTGAATAACAATCAGTTGACGGGGAGATAAAGAGCGCTGGTGTGTTAGAAATCAAGACGCAAATTACTTGGCTTTTCGACAGGACAGGTTGTAATTTTGCGAAACAACCGTTTAACATTTTAAAAACACAAAACAATGAAAAAGATGATCTTATTGCTTGCCATCGCCTTGATGGCCCCGACAGCGTTCTTGGCAAACGCCAACACCTACGACCCCAGTCGCGGGGGAGATGTTCACAGCAATGACCCGAGCGTGATGATTACCTATAATCAGAATGCAATCACGCTTGTTTTCACGAATGGTCGCGTGAACTGGATCAGCATCGAGAACTGGGATACCGGCGAATACCGCGAACAATTTGTCCGGCCGTGGTGCTCGGCTGTCGTCACCGTTCCTTTCTCCATGAGCAATGGAACCTGGGAGATCAACGCCACCTATACCGATGGAAGACTCTATAACGGTCGAATCATCATCGCCCATTCGAGCAATGGCCCGCTGACGCCGACCGACTGGATTGACGACGGAGAGCCGAATGGCCGTTATGTGGGTCCGGAACTCCCGTAAGCACTGATAAGAATAAACTTAACACCGATTGATGATGAAAACTGACAGCAGACGAATCGCACTCCGGGCGCTGGCCATCGCGGTCATCCTTTTCGGGGCGGCGGTTCAGAGTGACAAGGCGGATGCCGAGTGCTACATTAAAGGCGGAGACACAATGTATAAGTGTGTGGGCCCGTCCGGGATGTGCCGCGTGTGGGTTTTGGGTGTTGGCCGCTTGACCTGTGATGGGGGCACCATTGCCCAGGAAGTTGAAAAAGACAATTCTTCAAATCCCTCTACGGGGACCGGTGGAGGTGACTTTCATCCTGATGAGGTCCGTGTTCCTTAGCGGCCGTTAAGCCAGACAGGGTTGTTGCAGAAAAGGAGATAGTTTTCTATCTTTGAACTGCGACAACCCTTTCGGTATGCGATGAAAAACAAAATGAGAATCTCTTCCTGCCTGATAGCGAACAATCCCCCACGACATAACCTCTAATGGCTTATCGATATCTTCGATGGGCTGTTGGGAATACTTATCTATTAATCAAACAATTAATTATGGGAACAAAGAAAACTAAGATTGCGCTTCGGGCAGCTGCCGTAGCCATCGCCCTCCTGGCGTCTGCATTGCAGGAAAAGGAGGCTGAAGCAAAATGTGCCTATCAAGCACCGGACGGGACCGTCTATGTGTGCGCCAAAGGAGGGGATTCCTGCAAGAGAGGAAATATCCACTGCCCGGGCTCACTGGTCGAGATCCATCCCGGCGACCTGTTACCGTTAACGCATTAATAATGGTATTATTTCATTTTTGGGAACAGTCCGCCATGCGGACTGTCCTCAAAAAAAGTATTTTCCTCGTATTCCTTCTGGCTGTTTCGTGCGCGCCTCGGACGAACGTCTTTGACGAGTACCTCTCGGGTGTGCATGCGACCGATATCGACGTTCAGGGCGAGCGTGCCGATTCCTTGTTTGAGGGGGCTGTTCCGCAGAACCTGCCGGACAAGACGGTCGTCTTCTACACGGACGGCACATGCTCCGTATGCATCGCTTCCGTGATCCAACTGTATACGGCGTTCCGCGAATCGCGCTCGGATTATTCCCTCGTCGTGCTTCTCGACGGCCCCGACCGGAACCTGTTTGATTTCTATTGGAAGAAAAACTTTTCCGATGAACCGCTCGCAGAGCGGGTGCAGATCCTGCTTTCCCCGAAGATCCTGGATGTGCCACGCGGGTTTTACGTGGTCGACGGGAACGTCGTAAAGTCTTTTTCGATATGGATAGAAAACTGATCGCTTTTTTCGTCATTCCGTTTGCGCTTTTCTCCTGCTCCCCGGCCAGGGAGGAGGCAGAGTCCGTCCTGCTCGTCACGTCGGAGCGGGTTGCGGCCGCGGATTCGGTTTTCTATCCCCTCGCCAATGTGCAGAATTGCTATATCCTGGGCGACACGTTGCTGGTGGCCAGACATCTGTCGGATGCCGGCACGCGGGCGTTCTCGGTGTATGACATACGCACGCGCGAACTGGTGCGCAGTCTGGACTACGGCGCCGATGACGCCGCCGTCCTGAGCGTCGCGTTGACGGTCTCGCCCGAAGGTGTCCTGATCCATGATTTCGTGAAGGAGCGGATGGCGCTTCTGTCTCCGGAGGCGGTCGGACGGCCCGGCCCGGTTGAGTTCCGGCCGACCAACATCTCCAGCCAGCAGTCCGTTGCCGTCAGCGGTGGTCGGATCATGTATCTGAATCCGGCTTCGTTCGAAGGGGAGGCAGAGCGCCTCCTGCTGTCGGACGAGCAGTATCAGGGGCCGCCGGAGAAACGGAGGGGGTATGACAATTTTGATGTCGTGATGGGCTACATCCTGCCTGCGAAAGATGGCTCCCGTACTTATTTCGTGAGCCGGAACACTGGCGAAATCGAGCTCTATGATGCGGAGCAAAAGCTGCTGAAGCAGGTGCGGATGGCCAATGCGCCGACGCCAGAGTATTCTTTCTTTCAGGCAGGCGATGTGAAGCAGCGCGTCTTCAGGAACTATATTCCCTATTCGTTTGTGTCGGTCTTCTCTGATGATTCCCGGGTCTCGCTCCTTTTTGACCCGCACTATTTCACGGCGAACGGAGATCGCACCTATCTGGAGCCGTCGGCATCGCTGCTGATTCTCGACTGGCAGGGGACGATTGTGAAATCGTTGTCCCTTCCCGCGGGGATGCATCCGGACGGCTGCTATGTTTCTCCCGACGGCAAGGTTGACCTGCTTTTCTGCGAGGCGGATTGCGTGCGGCGGGTGGCGGTGAGGTAGAGACGGCCCGGGCCTTGCCTGTTCCCGGTAAATGCTTCATCTATAGGCCGACGAAGCTCTTCTGCGCGTTTCGGGATAAAAGAATCAGCGCAGGTATTTTTCCGTTTGGACAAAGATTTTTATTTTTGTCCAAATTTGATGCTGATGACCCCCCGTTTCCTAAACTTCCTGCCGCTGCTGGGCGTGCTGCTGCTCGCCGCCTGCGGCTCCGCATCGCGCACCGATGCGCTACTTAATGATGTCGAATCCTATATCAACGAAGCCCCCGACAGCGCCCGGGCGGTGCTGCAGGCGCTGGACACCACGGAACTCGTGACGCGGCGCCTGCGGGCGCGGTATTCGCTGCTGCGGACCATGGCGCAGGCCAAGTGCTACGATGACATCACGGTTCCGGGGCTGCTGGACGACGCCGTGTGGTTCGAGCGGCACGGGAAACCTGATGACCGGCTTAAGTATTGGTTTTATCGGGGGCAAATCCTGGTAAATAATCTAGAGATTAACGAGGCGGCTGTTTCTTATTCCCGGGCTGAGTCCTATGTGGATCGGGCTCGTGATCAACACGCAGTGGGATTGCTGTATCTTGCCATCCAGACTATATACAATCACGCCCACAACCTGGCAAAAGAGCGGGAATACTCGGAGAAGGCTATCGAGATATTCAAGCGGACAAATGACCGCCTGACCGGTCCTGCGCTTGGCATGTTGGCCATTGCCTATCACGGGCAGCACAAGTGGGCTCTGGCTGATTCCGTGTACCGGGAAGCGATGCCTTATTTTGAGACCTTCCCGGCACTGGCGCCCCAATACTTGTCGGATTATGCGACGATGAAAGTGCTTCAGCCGGAAATAGATCCGGAAGGCGCAGTCGCGCTCCTGGACCGGTACTGGAAACTGACTGGCCGTTTTGGCGTGAAGGAGGCGGGGGTGTATGCTTTTGCCAATGAATTGCTTGGCAATCGGCAGGTGGCGGAGCAGTACTCTCTTGAGCTGCGAAAGTTGACGGGGCAGGCGCGCTATGCTGCCTTGGCGTGGTTGGCGCGGATTGACTTGGCTCGAGGCGACGCGGACGCTGCATTTAGTGAGCAGGAAGAGTTTTATGGGTCCCAGACCGAAGAAGTTTGGAAGACGTTGGAAGACTCCATTACGCAGTCCTTGCGAGATGACGCAGCCCGACAGGCTACGGCTGCCCGCGCACGCAACAAGATGATACTTGTTGTTTGCGGCGGTATCTTCTTCGCGCTGTTGTCTGCGATCTTGTTTCTGCTCCTTCGAAAAAGTAAGGTGGAGGCAGAACGCAAGCGTCTGATCGATCTTCGCGAACAGATGCAGGAAGAGCTGGAGAAGGTGCAAGCGGAAAATGCGTTGCAGGCAGAGCAGCTCAGCGGCCAGGAAGACCGCATCCGCGAGATGGAAGAGCATGTTGCCCGGGAGCGCGAGACCTACACCCGCGAGCGGGTGAATCGTCTGCGCCAGTTGGGTGAACTCCGGAGCACGTTCTGGTGGCGCGAGCGGGGCGGAATGCGCGAGTCGGATGCCATCCAGCGGATCAAAAAAGAAATATCGTATGTCTACCAGACGGATAATGACGGCGCCGCGCTGATCCGCCGTCTGGACGGTGAGCTGGATGGGGCCGTCTCCGAACTCCGCAAGAAACTGAATCTGCGCGGCAAGCCGAAGGAAGTGTTGTTCCTGTGCTGCTGTATCCTGGATCTGGAACCCGAGATGATCGCCGAAATCATGGACACGTCCAAGGCGAACGTCTACGAGAAGCGCTCCCGCCTGCGGGCCCGCATCCGCGAATTGGACGACCCGTTGCTGAGCGTTTTGGTGGAAAAGAGATAAATAAGCGTTACGTTAACGACAGTGGAAGATGCTGTGAATCACACGGTTCCATGTGCTGTTAGAATCACTTGTTTTTTCTCCGACGAACGCGTTTCCGTAAACCTCTGGAATACAATATCTTATGCTAAGATTCCGAGTGGGCGTGGCGTTAGATTTTTCTTGCGGAAATCTTTTTTCCTTTACAGGAAAAAAAGTATTTTGGGCGCAAAATTGAACGATGTATTATGAAGTGTTCCTTAAAAAGTTTTTGTCTGATTATTGCTTTCCTCGTGGCTTTTTCCTCGGTCGAAGCAAGCGCTCAAAGCGGAAAACCTCCAAAGCGGGGTTTGGAAATAGAGGTTCCTCCCTTTATCCCACCCAGCCCCGAAGATCCTCCGGTTTTGATTAGTCCCCAGTCCGTTACTTTCGTGGATATAACCTCGGCGTTATCATTCACGGCAGAAGTGTATGGGCGGTATAGATCAGGCTATAATATCCCTGTCCTTCATTTTGATTTCAATTGTCCTTTAAACGTTGAGACAGTTATTCTTGCATATAAGAATTCAAGCAGGAAATACTATTACTACGTCCAGTCCACGACCAGTTCGATCGAAGTGCCTGCCCCTATAAATGTTGGCGTATTCTATCTGACGGTCACGACCTCCGACTGCAAAAAGTACTCCACGCGCGGACAGGTCCATCCGGATGGAACAATCTCTTTCGGTGATCCCTACGATTTTAGTCTGGATTATTCATTTTAACGGACTCCCAGTATTCTTGAGCAAGCGGCCCCTTCCGGCCGCTTGCTTTCGTTTTATTCGGTTTGGGCTTTGGCTCGCGCCGGATAGAAAAACTTAACATGCAGTTTGTTTCCGTGTTCCCTTGTAAGTCGTTGAATTAGAGATCGGAATGGCGGGAAACCAGATGAAGACATGCAAGCCGTTAGAATGGTGGATTCTAACATAATCTGAGGTCTTGTATGTAAGTCGTTGACTAATAATGCTTTCTGTTTTCTTAGAGAAGCCCCGGACTGTTGGGAAACAAGTTGGAAATAGCTTGTTCCCAGACACTCCTGGCGCGTATATTTGCACCGTGACAGTTGGCAATACAACCCGTTCAGGTCGGCAGCCTGTCTGTGTAATGGATCCAGCTTTAGTCAGATGCCTGTGGCCCGACGTGGCCGCGAGAATAGAGAATAAACTTTGAAAGACTTTTTGGGCGACGTTCCGGGGGGGGCGTCGTCTTTTCTTTATCTTGGGGAAGGGCCGCGATAATCGCAAAGAATCTTTTAATGAGCTGTTGTCTGGGTAGCGGTACTCTTGCTTGCCCCTGGAGAATAATCTATCGTGCCGATCATTCTGCACAGATTGCTTAAAACGCTGACCTATAGCTTGTTGTGTTTGTGCGCGCAGGGGGGTCTTGGCCTTTGTAAGAATGGTGAAATCTTACCGGGATGTCAAGCGTTGCGATAAGTGTTTGAATGACAGGTGATTGCTGATTGCCTCAAGCTGTCATAGCTTGTAAGCAAACATATCTTAAATCCCTTGGCCGTAGGCAAGCCCAATACATATCTTTGCGATACAACGATTCACAAATTTAACACAAAACAATGAAAAAAGGTATTTTATTTTTTGCCGTGTTGGCCTTCTTTTTTAGCTCATGCGAGAAGGTGGCGCTGACGCAAGCGGAGGAGGTGGATCTGTCCGAAAAGGTTGATCGACTCTCGTTCGATTCTAAAGAAGCTTTCCGGTCAGTGATGTTGGAGATGAGCGACGCTGAGCGAAATGCCCTGAGCCATCGTCTGAAAACAACGCTCTTTTCCGAGGTTTCTTCGTTGAACATTGAAGACGATCCAGTTTTAAGTTGCGACTTTCGGGATGTCCTTCAAACGAAAGCGGGGACAAGGTTTAAATCATTATATGAATTAGGAAATTACGAGGACCTCATCCCTGACGAAAAGCTGGCGGCTTTATTAAATGCTCGCGGAGAGATTGAGGTCGGCGGAATTATCTACAAAATCGCCGAGGAAGGGACATATTATTATGCAAAAAAGAGGGTCGATGCTTTTAACAGAAATTACGAGTCCTTTAGGTCCATGAAGGGTTCCCGTATTGACATAATGACGGAAAAACTTGGAGATGGCATTTTCCGATATGATACCTTCCGGACCGATCGCGCCGAGGATACCCCGGAAGTTCCTCTCAGTCCCCAACCCGAGACGAAGGGCCTCTATTACGGCCAACCGCCGACCCCGGCCATTGTTTCGCAGCTTCAGCTTCTTGATTATGGCCAATACCCGAGATACTGCAGTGATGCGAAGACTTGGTTGGGTAATATCATCCAGTCAATTTTCGGCAGGAATAAGTCCTTTGATTATTCGTTCTCGGATGACTGGCGTTTTACTTCAAAATTCTATTACTATGATTACCTCTTTTGGGAATCGATCGGTGCGGTCACAAAATATCAGAAGAAAGGTTTTTTAGGGATTTGGAGCCAGAAACCCGCGAAGGAAATCTACGTCGGATGGGGAGATATTGTCCTGGAAACGGACATCAAGGGAAATCCTCTGGAATTTCCGAAAAACGCCCCTGTCTTTTGCGTCCAAGATAAACAGTATAATAAATATACGAAAGCAGATGAAGATGTTGCATATGTGTTAGGCTTGTATTTGTCGCAGGAGGATATAGACAAAGCGGTGGGTTATGGCGTAAAAGCCCTGCTTTCGACGATCAAATCTAAAGTGGGCCAGGATGTGTCCGGCAATGATAAGGTCTGTGTTGTCGGACCCCGGAAAATCTATACGATAATTCCTGCTTCAGGGAAGGCGAATACGGACGTGTCAAAGGTGAGCGAGACTTTTTATTTTGACCCGACAATTTATGTTTCCAGTGAATACTTCTCTCTCCCTTCCGGCGTGGGCGGATTCTTCGCATGGCTGGCCAAGATAGTAAAGGATTACCTCGATATGCCCAACACGAGACTTGTAAGTGGCTCTGTGCAAACGGCAGTCAAAACGCCCGAAGGAAAGATTGGTGCAATGTCAATTATTAAACCCGAAAAGAAGTAAGATAATTGTTTCCGGATACGATAACAGACTCTTTTCCTCATTCTGTCCGTTTCGGCCTTGGCCCGCCGTATGAATCTCCTGGAGGAGAACGCGAAGGCCATCAACGCCGAGTTCGGCGTGGAGGTGCTGCCGTTCGCCTGCGACATCACGAATACGGACAACGTCAAGGCCGACGTGGCCGCGGGAATAGAGAATAAACTTTGAAAGACTTTTTGGGCGACGTTCCGGGGGGGGCGTCGTCTTTTCTTTTTTACCGCTCGGATAAAGCCCCCGCGTCGTTATATCGACAGAGGTGTCGGAGAATGATATGGCTGGATTTTTCGCACTCTTAGCCTTATAGCTGAGTATTCCCGTGCTTTCTGAAGACTGTAATCGTCTGGAGGGCATCACGGTCCCTCCAGATAAGGAAATGCTAACGCGAAGGAATTCGCGTGAAAGCCGTGTAAGATACTGATTGATAGCTCATAAGTGGGAGGCGTGGGAAGATGACGGGCCTATTGTTAGAAAGGGTATTTCTAACGGAGCGTGCGACAACCCTTCCAAGTGCGTGAAAGACAGAGCGTTGCCGAGGATTTGGAGATGCTTTCCGGTGTTGGGAAAAGAATCGGAAATTACTTGCTTCTGAGCGGGCCGGGTGCGTATATTTGTCCTAAAAACAATCAATTATGAAAAAAATCCTTTTATCTGTGTTGATCGCCGTTTCGGCTGTCTTTATGTCTAACGCTCAGTCGCTGGGGGGAAGCGGGACTCCCGACCAGAAATCTTTCGGTCTGCCCCCGACCGTTCTGCCCCCGACCGGTTTGCCCCCGACCGTCTCCGGTAGGTTCGGTTTAGAGACCATAGACTACAATGTGTTTGGAAATGTGCTGAAGGTCATATTCAGCCACTCCATCCGCAGCGGTGTCGTCACGCTGACGAGCCTGGACCTGGGGATTTCGTTCCAGTCGTCCTTCTCGTATTCGCGCCCTGTCAGCTCGGTCCTCGTGCCGGGTCCTACTTATGGCGGCCAGTGGGAGATCCGCGTCGAATCTCCGGGGTGCAATTTCCTCAGCCTGGTCTTCAACGCCGACTGGCTCCAGACGTTCCATCCCGATCTGCCGTAGGCGTTTCCCTGGCCGCTTAATTTCTAGAATGACTCACTAACAAACAAATCTCGATCATCATGAAAAAACTTTGCTTGATTCTTTTGGCCCTTTCGGCCGCAATCCTTTCCTCTGCCGCTACATTGTCACGTGCGGAAAGCAGCATGGGCGCTTTCGGAGACCTCGTTCCGTTTACATCTGTCACCGTGAATGCCGGCCAGGCTCCCGTGTTCGTGCAGACGTCTTTCGGCACGATCGTTTTCTATGTTTATGAGACTCCGACGCCCATGCTTGGAATCATCTCGGCGCCGGGGGCTATTTCTGAGGCTTCCGCAGATTGCTTCGGCTGGCCTGAATCGTTCCAAAGCTGTGCCCCCGGGACCTATAACACGTCATTGATCATTTATGGTAACGGGAAATGCTATGTCCGCATCGTAACCGATATGGGCACGTTCAGCAGCGTTATTATGATTAAAGGCTTGCCCGAGTATGCGCCGGGCGATCCGCGCCTGCCGTTATTTGGCGGTGGCCTTGCAAGGATTATCCTAGACTAGAGATACTTCATCTTTCATTCGGACCGACGCGCGACTGTGTGCCGGTCCGTTTTCTGTTGGTTTCTTCGGGGGAAATGGCTAAATTGCAGGACATTTTAGTCAGTGACTGAGAAATGAAGAATTACTTTGATCTGTCCGGACGCGTCGCCGTGGTGACGGGAGCGTCCACCGGCCTGGGCCTGCAGATGGCCAAGGCGTTTGCGAGCCAGGGCGCCAACCTGGTGCTGCTGGCCCGCCGTATGAATCTCCTGGAGGAGAATGCGAAGGCCATCAACGCCGAGTTCGGCGTGGAGGTGCTGCCGTTCGCTTGCGACATCACGAATACGGACAACGTCAAGGCCGCCGTGGCCGCGACGATGGAGCGCTTCGGGCGCGTGGACATCCTGATGAACAACGCCGGCACGGGTGCCGTGGCGCCGGCCGAGGAGATCACCGACGAGCAGTTCAAGAAGGAGCTGGACATCGACCTGTTCGGCACGTTCAACTGCTCCCGCGAGTTCGGCAAGGAGATGATCAAGGCCGGCTACGGCCGCATCATCAACATCGCGTCGATGTACGGCCTGGTGGGCAACCTCATCGTGGGCTCCGCCCCGTACCATGCCGCCAAGGGCGGTGTCGTCAACCTGACCCGCGCCCTCGCGGCCGAGTGGGGCAAGCACGGCATCACGGTCAACAGCATCTGCCCGGGCTACTTCTACACCGACCTGACGACCGCCACCCTGGACTCCGATTATTTCCAGGCGATCGCCAAGAACAACATCCCGCTGGGCCGCTACGGCAAGCAGGGCGAGCTGGACACCTGCGCGCTCTTCCTCGCCTCCCCGGCTTCGACCTATGTCAACGGCCAGAATATTGCCGTGGACGGCGGCTACACCTGCATCTAGCGAGCGTAAATGAATCCCGTAACGACCGCATTGCGAAAGCGATGCGGTCGTTTTTTATTAAAGACTGTAAGTAGGGGTGCGCGAAATGTTACAATTGTTAATAAATCGAATCGAGTAATGCGCGCTTCGTTATTTTTGCGGTTAAATATCAATTAGTTACGAAAAAGTGTTTTATTAATCAATTTTTTGACTATCTTTGTGGTGCGGTGATTCCCGGCCCGCCGCCCGGGTGACGGGAGCGCCGCGACAAAGGTTAAGTTAGTTGTGTATATTGGTTAGTAGTAGATTCGCGTATGTTTGATTTGGAGACCGTGAAAGCCTTTTACCAGGGCTACGGAGAGAAAGTGGCCGCAATCCGGCGGGAGCTGGGGCGGCCGCTTACCTTGTCTGAGAAGATCCTGTACGCACACGTGTACGACTCCGCCAACTTCCGTCCGCTCAAGCGGTTGGAGGATTTTGGCGAGTTCCGTCCCGACCGCGTGGCGATGCAGGACGCGACGGCCCAGATGGCCCTGCTGCAGTTCATGAGCACGGGCCGCGACGCCGTGAGCGTGCCGACGACCGTCCATTGTGACCATCTCATCTGCGCCAGACAGGGCGCCGAAGCGGATCTGGCGGACGCGCGCAAGACCAACAAGGAGGTCTACGACTTCCTCGCTTCCGCGGCAGCCCGCTATGGCATCGGGTTCTGGAAACCGGGTGCCGGTATCATCCATCAGATCGTCCTGGAGAACTACGCGTTCCCGGGCGGCATGATGGTCGGGACGGACTCCCATACGCCCAATGCCGGCGGTATGGGCATGTTGGCGATCGGCGTGGGCGGCGCCGATGCGGTGGACGTGATGACGGGAATGCCCTGGGAGCTCCGGATGCCGCGCCTGATCGGCGTGCGCCTGACCGGCTCGCTCAAGGGCTGGGCTTCGCCCAAGGACGTCATCCTCAAGCTCGCCGGGATGCTGACCGTCAAGGGCGGCACCAACGCCATCATCGAATATTTCGGCCCCGGCACGGAGAATCTCTCCTGCACCGGCAAAGCCACCATCTGCAACATGGGCGCCGAAGTGGGCGCCACCAGTTCCATTTTCCCGTTCGGCGTGCACATCGCCGAGTACCTGATGGCCACCGGCCGCCGTGAAGTGGCCACGATGGCTTCCGCGCTCTGCGCCGAGCTGCGCGCGGACGACGCCGTGGTGGCCCATCCCGAGAAGTATTATGACGAGGTCCTGCAGATCGACCTGTCGGAGCTCGAACCGTATATCAACGGTCCCTACACGCCGGACGCGGCCTGCGCGCTCAGCGAGATGAAGGACCGCCAGGCGCGGGAGCATTTCCCCCACAAGGTGGAAGTGAGCCTGATCGGCTCCTGCACCAACTCCTCCTACCAGGACCTCTCCCGGGCGGCCGCCGTGGCGCGCGCCGCGCTGGATGCGGGCCTGAAGCCGAAGGCGAAGCTGCTCGTCATCCCGGGCAGCGCGCAGATCCGGGCCACGGCCGAGCGTGATGGCATCCTGGATACGCTCCGCGAAGCGGGCGCGTCCGTGATGGCGAACGCCTGCGGCCCCTGCATCGGCCAGTGGGAGCGCCAGACCGACGACAACGAGCGTCCGAACACCATCATCACGAGCTTCAACCGCAATTTCGCGAAGCGCGCCGACGGCAATCCGCAGACGCACGCGTTCATCACTTCTCCGTCGATGGCGGTGGCGCTGGCGTTCGCCGGCGAACTGGACTTCGACCCGCGCATCGAGCCCGTGGGCGGCGTCTGGCTCCGCGCCCCGCTGGGCGATGACCTCCCGCCGCGCGGCTTCCTGCCCGACGAGTCGGGCTACGTGGCGCCGCAGCCGGGCAGCCCCGATCCGGTGATCGCGCCGGACAGCAAGCGCCTGCAGCGCCTGGAGCCGTTCGCCCCGTGGGACGGCAACGATTTCGCCGGCCTGCCGCTGCTGATCAAAGTCAAAGGAAAGTGCACCACGGACCACATCTCGATGGCCGGTCCCTGGCTCAAATACCGCGGCCATCTGGAGAACATCTCCGACAACCTGCTGCTGGGCGCCGTCGACGCCTTCACCGGCAAATCCGGCCCCGTGGCGCCGCGCGCCAAGGCGTTCCGCGACGCCGGTACGGGCAGCGTGGTCGTGGCCGAAGACAACTACGGTGAGGGTTCGAGCCGCGAACACGCGGCGATGGAGCCCCGCTACCTGGGCGTCCGCGCCGTGCTCGCCAAGAGCTTCGCGCGCATCCACGAGACCAACCTCAAGAAGCAGGGCGTGCTCGCCCTGACCTTCTCCCACGCCTCGGACTACAACAAGGTCCGCTCCGGCGACAAGCTGGACATCCTGTGCGCCGCGATCACGCCGGGCCGTTCGATCCCGGTGATCCTGCACCACGAAGACGGCACGGAAGACCGCATCTCGGTCCGCCACAGTTACACCGCGCAGCAGATCGCCTGGTTCCGGGCGGGCTCTGCCCTCAACACCTTGTCGAAATGACCACGAAGACCCAGAAGGAATACCTGATCTACAAGCTCTCCGACGAGATGAAGGCGAGCACCCGGATCGATGCCGCCCTCTTCAAGAAGCTGGACGTCAAGCGCGGCCTGCGCAACGAAGACGGCACCGGCGTGCTGGTCGGCCTGACCAACATCGGCAACGTCGTGGGCTATGAGCGCGAGAAGGACGGCACCATCGTGCCGACTGAGGGACGCCTCTATTTCCGGGGCTACGAAGTCAAGGACCTCGTGCACGCCCTGATGGCCGAGAAGCGTTTCGGCTACGAGGAGATCTGCTTCCTGCTGCTCTCCGGCCGCCTTCCGGACGCCGAGGAGCTCCAGGCCTTCAAGGACCTGATCTTCGACAACATGCCGCTCGAGCAGAAGACCATCCTGCATATCATCGAGCTGGAAGGCGACGACATCATGAACATCCTCGCGCGCAGCGTGCTGGAGTTCTATACCTTCGACGAGAATCCCGACGGCGTCTCGCGCGAGAACCTGATGCGCCAGAGCATCGAGCTCATCTCCAAGTTCCCGACGACCATCGCCTACGCGTTCAACATGTACCGCCACCACCACCGTGGCCGTTCGCTGCATATCCGCGACGCCCAGCCGGGTCTGTCGCTGGCGGAGAACTTCCTCTACATGCTCAAGGGCTCCGACTACACGGAGCTGGACGCCCGCACGCTGGACGTGCTGCTGATCCTGCATTCCGAGCACGGCGGCGGTAACAACTCCACCTTCACCGTGCGCGTGACTTCGTCGTCCGGCACGGACACGTTCTCGTCCATCGCCGCGGGCATCGGGTCCCTCAAGGGCCCCAAGCACGGCGGCGCCAACCTCAAGGTCTGCGACATGATCGCCTTCATGAAGAAGGAGATCAAGGACTGGACGAGCGAGAGCGAAATCGCCTCCTGCGTACGCAAACTGCTGGCAGGCAGCGCCTTCGACCACTCCGGCCTCGTCTACGGCATCGGCCATGCGGTCTACACCAAGTCCGACCCGCGCGCCGTCCTGCTCAAGGAGATGGCCCGCGAGCTGGCCGCCGAGAAGGGCCGCCAGGACGAGCTGGCATTCATGGAGCTGATCGAGAAGGTGGCCATCGAGACCATCTACGCCGTCAAGGGCAAGAACAAGACGCTCTGCGCCAACGTGGACTTCTACTCCGGTTTCGTCTACGACATGATCGGCATTCCCCGTGAGATTTACACGCCGCTGTTCGCGATGGCGCGTATCGTGGGCTGGTGCGCGCACCGCAACGAAGAACTCAACTTCGAAGGCCGCCGCATCATCCGTCCCGCCTACCGCTGCGTCACCGACGAGAAGGAATATATCGAAATGGCCGACCGCTAGGGTCTGCCATTCTATTCCGCCATTTTATTCCGTTAATATGTCATGCCCGGTCGTAAGGCCGGGCATCTTTTTGATTATAAGGGATTTTTTCCTATTTTTATCCCAAAGTCGCTTCTGCGATGAAATGGACCTGCATAATATTGACGCTATTTCTGGTGGCCTGTACGAAGGATAACTGTCCCGTTTCCTTCACGTCTCCCATCGAATTCGGCATCGGCGACGGCTCCACGAAGGGGCAGGCGCCGATCACGACGCTCGCCGAACTCGCGAAGCGGGATTTCAGCGTCAGCGCCTGGCATTCCCCGAAAGGGGAGACCTTCGGCGAAGCCTCCGTCAAGTATTTCGAGAACCACCGTTTCGGCTATATCACGGACGACCCGGACCATGACGCCTTCGACGGCGGCTGGCGCGGCGTCGTCGCGCACGCCGCCTCCACCGGCGCCGCGACCGCGGACCCCGTCTATTATCCCCTGGACGGCACGCTGTCCTATTTCTGCTATGCGCCTTACCGCTCCGACGCGGCCATGTACCCGGCCCCCGACCCGGAGACGCGCGACCTCGTCCTGACGGCGCCGGTCTCGGACGACGCGGTGCGCTCGCGCCTGCCGGGCTATCTGCCCGGCTCGCCGCTGCTGCGCTACACGCCCGCCGTTGCCGTTGCCGACCAGGTGGACCTGCTCGTCGCCCCGCCCCTGCTTGACCGGCGCCGGGACGACGACGGCGGCCGGATCCCGCTGGACTTCAGTCGGCACCGGCTGACGCAGGTCAGATTCGCATTCAACTATTCCGGTGAGCTGCGCTATCCGGAGTTCATCTGCGTGACGGGCATCGAGGTCCGGCAGGTTGCCGGTTCGGCGTATCTCTATTTCACGGAGACGGGCGCGCATGTCACGGACTGCCGCTGGTGCACGGAGCTCTCGCTCGACGACCCGGTCACGGAAGCGCCGCTCCCGCTGGCCTCCTACCACCTCGAAGAGGCGGATGGGGCGCTACTCACGGGCGTCGGCGCCGAGGTGCCGGCGCGGAACGCGGACAACGACAACCACCTGCCCGTCTGCACCGACGCGGGCGTCCTCTATCTGCTCCCGCAGACCCTTCCCGACGACGCCATGCTGCTGGTCAGCTACGTGATCTGCGAGCAGCACGGCGTGCCGCTGTCCGCGGAGGTCGTCTCCGCCCCGCTGAAGACGGCGTCGACGCCCGCCTGGCCTGCCGGCAAGCAGGTGCGCTACCTGCTCACCCTGAATGTACCGAACCACCAGGTCAGCGGTATTTCGGCCCGGATCTATGACTGGGAGGATGCCGGCAACACCCATACGCCCGAACAGCTTTTGCCCCATATCACCCCTTGACGGCCGCATGAAACATAAAGTCCTTCCCGTCCTCGTCGCGCTGCTCCTGCCGACCGCCTGCGCCAAGGTCCCTTCCGGACCCGGGCAGGCCGCCGTGGACATCCGCGCCGCCATCGAGGGCACCCCTGCGGCGACCAAGGGCCTTGTCAATTTCGCTTCGTACGACACCTACGGCATCTTCACCTGCATCCACGAAGACACGGACGCGCCCACGGCGTTCGCCCAGTTCCGGCCCAGCCTCTGGAACGTCCAGGCCAGCGCGCAACCCGCCCGGTGGTCCTACAAGAACGTGGCCGACTATGCGACCGGGGACCTGTTCAGCGCGGGCTCCGAAAAGTTCATCCTGATGGGGCGGAACGACAAAGCCTGCGCCGACCTTTACGCCTATGCGCCCTGGACGAAGGGCGCCTATGCGTCCGGCCCCGAGGCCATCCCGTTCTCGCGCCAGACGGACCTGATGTATGCGGAACAGAATACGGTCAACGCCAACCGGGGGCTGGATCCCGCCAGCTATAGCGAGCTCTCCGCGGACTTCCATTTCCGGCGGGTGATGGCGTGCCTGACGTTCGACTTCACCCTCGACTCTCCCGACAACACGACGATGCGCATCGACCTCCGTTCCATCCAGGACATGGATCCGGCTGGCGGCGCGGTGCTCTATACCGGCGGCAAGTTCAACGCCATCACGGGGGAGCTCTATGACCTGCGGCCTGCCGAGACGCTGTCCACCGACCTGGGCGGGTGCACGGTCATCCCGGCCGGCGCTTCGTTCAACGTCTATCTGGTGCCGACGGAAGTGACGGCCGACGACGAACTGGTGTTCACGTTCGTCTCCGGCGGACACACGCTCCCGCCCTTCAAGTTGAAGGCGAGCCAGGTGCTGCACGCCAAGGCCGATCCCGGCGATCCGGACGTGTCCGGCTTCCGGGCCGGCTACAAATATACTTTCCACTTCCGGCTGGACAACTATGTCCGTTTCGACGGCTTCGACATCCAGCCGTGGGGAGATCCCGAGGAGTTGCCTTTCCATGGAGTCATCTGACATGATGAGAAGATTGATCGCATATCTGTTCCTGCCGCTCCTGCTGCTCACGGGCGCGCTCCCTTCGTGTACGCGCACGCCGCAGCCGGACGAAGGGGAGGAGGTCCCCGTCCTGCTCTCCGCGGACACCAAGGCCCTGCCTGCCGGCGTGGAGACCTTCCGCGTGGCGATGTTCTCCCCTTCCACCCGGCAATACACCGGCCGGAGCGGGTCCTACTGCACGGAGACCTTTTCGCACATCGACGATTATACCAATCCGGCCAACCCCAGGACCTATACCTGGCTGCGGCCCTGCCGGGTGAGCGACGCGGGCGTCCCGCTGGACGCCGCGGGCGACCCGGTGACGGGCGCGGACGCCGACCACGGCAGCCAGTACGGCCTGCGCTGGAACAACAGCGGCAGCGGCTGGACCGGGAACGTGTCGCTGGTGGCCCTCGCCCCGGCCGTCGGCTTCGTCGCCGACGCCACGCCGGGCCGCCTCGTCTGGCAGGATGCCGGCCACGCGGTCTGGCTGAACTGGACCCTCGATACCGAGGTCTATGTCAGCAATCCCGTGGACGGCAGCTTCACCGGGATCTGGTTCGCCGGGGAATACGTGTATTCTTCGACCGCGTCGGCCCTTTCGTCCACGCTCGCGGACCGGCGCGCCAAGGTCACCGTCAGGATCCAGTGCTCCACCGACCTGATCCCCCGGACGCACCTCTGCGACGTCCGCGTCACGGACCGGATCGTTTCCGACCGCTTCTACCTGCACGAGATCGGCGACAACGTCCAGGGCTTCTCGCGGCCCGCGGATCCCGCCGACCCGTCCATCCTGCAGCATTTCTTCGTGGACACCGACCCGGACCACGCCGTGGTGCTGACCGACGCCGCCGGCCTCCCGGACATCTCGGATCCCGCGGGCAAGAATGTCCTGCTGGAGAAGGGCGTGACCGACTGGACCTCCAGCACGCCGTTTTTCCTCCAGGCCCGCGACTATTCCAACGCGCTGATGGCCGGCAAACGGCCGGTCATCGAAGTCCGGCTGGGCGCGGACCCGGAGAACCCCGTCAAGGTGCGGGTCCCGCTGGCGCAGAACCTCCTGCCGATGCACCACTACGTCTATACGCTGGACGTGACGAACGCCTACGTGACCGTCTACCTTTCCGTGGCCGACTGGGACGAGGTGATGACGGGCGACAACGCCCACGGCGGTGAGACCGTCACCGAGACGCCGGCCTACCTGGGCACGGTCCAGATCGGCGACGACACCTGGGACAACGGCGGAGGCGGCGACGCCGACAAACCTGTGAATCCATGAGAAGCAAGCTCCATATCGTCCTGTTGCTGATGCTGGCGGCCGCCTGCACCAAGGATCCCGGCTTCTCCGGGCTTGACCCGGAATCGGGCCGGCCCACCGTCGCCGTGACCTTCCACCTCGCCGTGGCGCCGGAGGAGCCGGCGACGAAGGGGTCGTTCGACCCCGACGAGCCCGGCTACGACGCCGCCGCGGCGATCAGGACCGTCACCGTCCTGCAGTTCGAGAAGGACGAAGAGGGCGACGGCTACACGCGCGTGGGCAACCAGGTCTGCTATGATTATGAAGCCGTCCTGGCCGGCACGGAGAACATCCCCCTGGTGACCTCCGCGCGGGAAAACATCATCTTCGTGATCGCGAACGCGACCGATCCGGGCCTCGAGACCATCCACCTGTCCGGCCACGGGTCGCTGGACGACTTCCTGGCCGGCCAGAACGGCAACCTGCTCTCCTCGCTGGGCAGCCTGGACGGCACCGGCATCCTGTATGCGCCGGACGGCGGTGCGGACCGCTACCTGCGGATGAGCGCGGCCGTCAAGGTGGACGGCGTGACCCTGGGCACGGTGCTGGGCACGCCTTCGAATCCGCTGTACCTCAAGCGCAACTGTGCCAAGCTGGTGGTCCGGGTCCGGAATTCCAGCGCCGACCCCGACAAGGTGACGGTCGGCTCGGTCCAGCTGCGTGACATCAACCGGCTGTATCACTACGTCACCAACATCCCGGTAGGCCTGCCGGTGGCGTTCACGGACCCGTATTCCCCGCAGACGCCGCGCCGCTTCGACAACGACGAAGAGGTCTTCCCGGTCGCCTTCAACGCCAGCGGCGACACGCAGACCTACACCTACCTTGTCCCCGCCAACCTGCGCGGCACAGTCTCCAACTCGACGCAGGCCGACAAGAACCGCCACGCGCCGCAGGGCGCCACGCGCTTCTGCGTCTACGCCACCTGCGGCTCGCCGGCGAAGCCCGTCACCTACACCTACTACCTGGGCGCCAACCTCACCTCGGACTTCAACCTGGAGCCCAACAAGAAGTATGAGTTCACCATCGACCTCCAGGGCCGGGGCGACCCCACGTCCGACACGCGGATCGAAGACGAGAGCGAAGTCCGCTTCGGCCTGGACGCCAACTGCTATATGCTCAAGCCGCCGGCGCGGGCCGGGGCGACGAAGGATTTCTTCATCCCCGTCCGCCGCGCGGCCGTGTTCTGGAACCGGTCGGACACCAACATGGGCGTCTACGGCGCCGGGGAGGGAGATCCCGCCTATACCCTGCAGGAGACGGACACCTGGGCCGCCCATCTCGTCTGGAACCAGGTGACCGACGCTCACGGCGACCCGGTCCCCGACGGGGACCTCCTGGTCACATCTTCCGGCACGGGCTTCGACCCCAACTGTCCCGCCAGCCAGGCCTGCATCCAGGTCCGGGTCGCTTCCGGGATGAAGGGCAACGCCATCGTGGCCATCAAGAAGACCAACGCGCCGACCAACGACGACATCCTGTGGAGCTGGCACCTGTGGGTGACGGACTACGACCCGTATGTCCGGATGGCTCCGCTGGCGGGCAACTACCTCTATGCCGTCCCCGGCGGCGAGATCCACCGCTATGCCGGCAGCAACTGGGAGACGGACAAATATTATGCGGACGCCTTCATGATGGACCGCAACCTCGGGGCGCTCGTGGTCGTAGGCGACCCGGCGCAGCCCGTCCCCCGCAACGGCCTCTATTATGAGTGGGGCCGCAAGGACCCGCTGCCGAATACGGTGATCGAGAGCGGCGTCGAGGGCAACGCGACCGGCGAGCAGCCGACAGGCGCTGGCGTGGACGCGAGGCTCGCGAAAGACAATATCCGTTATGGCATCCGCCATCCGGTCCAGTTCATCTCCGGCGTGGACAACGGCGCCTGGACGACTTACGATGCCGAAGGCCCCGTCCTGGGCGCCGAGAGCGAGTGGATGGATCCGCGCGTCAACCAGCACGGTGCTGACTACTGTGAGGTGGACAAGTCCGTTTATGATCCCTGCCCCTATGGCTGGCAGGTCCCGAAACACGGTACCTGGTCGGATTTCACCAGCGCGACGACCGACTTCGACAAGGCCTCGGCCCCGGAGGGATTGTACTACTATCCGGAAGGTTATGACCCGCTTGCGCCGAAAGGCCGCATCCTGATTCCGGCTTCCGGCATCAAGGGTTATTACTGGACGGCCGGCTGGGTTAACGACGTCGGCACCGGCGGCCGCCTGTGGTCGTCTACGCCGGTCAGCAATGACGTGAACCGCGCCCAGACCTACGTGTTCGGCGGAGGCTGGTACTGGAACATGAATTATCACAATTGCCGGGGCAACGGCCTGGTCGTCCGCTGCATCCGCCGCGGCTACCGCCTTCCTTATTGAGCCTGCCATGAGAGTACATAGCATCATATACTGTCTCCTAGGGCTGGCACTGCTGCCGGTCCTGGCCGCGTGCGTCAAGGAAGCGCCCTTCTCCGGCGGCATGGACCGCCCGACCGTGCCCGTGACGCTTTCGCTTTCCATCGCGCCGGAGGAGGCGGCCACCAAGGCCGACCATGAGCCGGACGCCGAAGGATACGACACGGACGCCGCGGTCAAGACGCTCCTCGTCCTGCAGTTCGAGTGGCAGGACGCCGTCAACCGGGATGCCGCGCTGCTGATCAGCCAGCAGTTCGTAGAGTACGGCGATGCCGTCGCGCTGGTGGCTTCCGATGCGCGGAATACGGTGTTCGTCGTCGCCAACACGTGGGGCAAGGCCCCCGTTGCCATCGGTACCCCGCTGGGCACTTTCCTCGCGGGACAGAACTACAACCAGCTCACCGGCCTGGACGAGCTGACGGGGAAGGGCATCTGGTACAGCCCCAACGGCGGCGCGGACCGCTATCTGCGGATGAGCGGCTGCCTGGAGCTGCCCGACGGCGTGTCCGCCGGGGCCGTCGGGCCTTTCACCCTCCGCCGCAATTGCGCCAAGGTGGTGATCCATGTGCGGAACACCTCCGCCGAGCCGGACAAGGTGACCATCGACAAAGTCCAGCTGTGCGACGTCAACCGGAGATACTACTACGTCATGAATTATCCCGGATTCTCGGATCCGTATTCCCGTGTCATTCCCTGCCGCTATGACGAAGCCGAGCAGGACTTCCCCGCCGCGTACAACGGAAGCGGCGATACGCAGACCTATACGTACTACGTCCCCGTCAACCTGCGCGGGACGGTCGCGAATGCGACGCAGCGCGAGAAGAACGCCCATGCGGTGCAGGGTGCGACGCGCTTCTGCATCTATGCGACCTGCGGGGCGCCCGCGCGGAACCTCACTTATACTTACTATCTGGGCGCCAACCTCACCTCGGACTACAACCTCGAGCCCAACAAGAAATACGAGTACACCATCGATATCAACGGAAAGGGCGATCCGGCCACGGATTCGCGGATCGAGGACGCGGACGAGATCCGCTTCACCGTGGACGCCAACAGCTATATGCTGAAGCCGCCATCCCGGTCCGGGACATCGACCGTTTTCTCCGTCCCGGTGCGCCGGGCGGCGGTGTTCTGGAACCAGCCGGGCACGAACATGGGCGTGTTCGGCGCCGCCACGACGGAGGAATATGAACTGCTGGAGGATACGGCCTGGGAGGCTTTCATTGTCTGGAATGAAGTCAAGGACGGGGAAGGACATCCCGTGCCTGACAGCGAGCTGCTGGCCGGCTCCCACGACGACGGGAACGGCAGTTTTGTCGCCGCCGGCCGGGGCTTCGATCCGTCCGGCACCGCGGACCCGTTCATCCGGATCCGGGTGCGGTCCGACATGCGCGGGAATGCCCTGGTGGCCATCCGGAAGACTTCGTCCCCGACGCTGAACGACATCCTGTGGAGCTGGCATCTGTGGATCACGGACTACGATCCGTATGTGCAGTGGACCCGGGAGTCCGGGACGTATGTCTATGCCGTTCCCGGCGGGCAGATCCACCGCTATGCGGACAAGGCGGGGACGCCGCTTTGGGCTACCGACGCATACGCGGACGCCTTTATGATGGACCGCAACCTTGGGGCGCGGGTCGCGGTTCCGGCCAGCGAAAGCGACGCCTCGTCCGCGTTCGGATACTACTACCAGTTCGGCCGCAAGGACCCGTTCCCGGCGGACGGCACCATCACCAGCATCGGGGCCGACATGACCGGAGCGCCTGGAGAAGGCACCATCAAGCGGAATATCCGCTACAGCATCCATCATCCGGAGACTTTCATCAACGGCGGCAGCAACAACTGGACGACGTATGAGACCGAGGGTGCCATCCTGGGCCACCAGAACGCTTATTGGAACGATCCAAGAACGGAGGCGCACAGCGACGATCCGTCGGAAGCCGCCTTCGATTATTGCGAAGCCGGCAAGTCCGTCTATGATCCTTGCCCGTATGGCTGGCGGGTTCCCGCGTTGAAGGTGTGGTACGGCTTCACCACAGCCACGGTCCATTGGGAGACCGCCCCCGTCAAGGCGCTGTACTATTATCCCGAAGGCTATGACCCGTCGGCCCCGAAAGGAAGCCTCTTCTTCCCGAGCGCCGGCTTCCGGAGATCGTCCCGGCAGGATTCGGGCAGCAATGGCTACTACTGGACGGATGATCCAGGCAGTGCGGCGTATGCCAGGGGGTTACGCTTCTATGCTTCGGGCGGCATGACCCTGTCCAGCATCGGCGTGAGCAACTATTACCGTTCGTGCGGCTACCCCGTGCGCTGCATCCGCCTCCGCGACAGCCGTCCCTTCTGACCTTCAGTCCAGAACACACCTCTGCCCTAAGTACACCTTTGTCTTCCGGAGCACCCTCTCTGTCATCCTGAGCGTAGCGAAGGATCTGTCATTCCCGACCTGATCGGGGATCTTTTTTTGAGGGAGAGGGATGCCGCAAAAATACCTGCCGAAAAATTGTGAGAGTCAATTTTATTTTTTAGATTCGCAAAGTTTTGTCCGATGACAAATTCGCCACCATGGTGTAAATCACATATTTAACTATTAACCGTCCCTTCGGGGGCACAAACTTTTAACAATTATGAAAAGTATGAAAAAGATTTTCATCGGACTTGCAGCGGTCGCTGCGATGGGTGTATTTGCTCTCTGTTTCATCAACTCTAAAACATGCGACCTTCTTTTTTCTGGAGAAGTGAATGCGTCGGCTTACATTGTGCATCCATGTGCGTATCAACCGAACAAATCTTGCACATGGGTTTTCCCTGATGAGAGTATCACAATTCCTAATGCTACCCATGGTTGTTGTGATAAAGAGAAAGCATCGATAAACTAATAGACAACAAAGTATGAGCAGATTCCTTCCTGTTATCATTCTCGTTTCATTCTTGGTTTCCAACTGTTCGTTGCGCCAGGTAGACGACGAATATCTTGCATCTTTGCCTGAGTATCGGTGCTCTCTATCTCCAGAGGATTCTTTGGATCTTGATCAATTTGATCTTCGTTTGCCATCATCGTTGATCAAGTATGATCAGTGGATAGTAGTTGCTTTAAGTCAGGCCAGATATAATCTTGCCGCTATCGATTTGAATACGAAGTCAAAGATGGATTTGATTGCAGTCGGACGTGGACCAGGGGAAATGTTATCGGGGGGGAATCTGCATTTGAATGGGACCGAGGCTGTGCTGACAGAGTCCAACGACCTGACGACGGTTTCTTTGGATATGGCAGAATTCGAGGTCGGAACAATCCCTCAGATAGACACCGTCGGGGTTTTTAAAACCGTGAAGAATGCCTATTATCTTATTCGGCAGGTGAATGGTGGATTTGTCTCTCCGGTTCCGTTTTATAACACGTTTGGCGGTGATGCCTGGTATTCCTTGTGGGACGTGGATGGCTATGTTGGTAATTCGATTCCGAGACCGAGGGTCCCCGGTTTCGAGAAAGCGTCTCCGTCCACTATTGCCTCTTTCTATGGCTCCGACTTGATAGCGGTTCATCCGGACAAGGACCGCGTATGCGTCTCTCTTGTTGGAATGGCTGCCGTTTCTTTCTCGCGGGTGATCGATCGTGAATTAAAAGAGATCAAACGTTTAGAGTATAATGAACCGCTGTTGGATTTCGATGGTGAAGAAGCGTTTATTCCTATGCGGGACGACAGAACCTGTTTCACTGGAATCACGTCAGATAGGGAGTATGTTTATTTGTTGTATTCTGGAAGAAAATGGACGATGGATCCAGACGAAATACCCAGCTATGAGGCGAACCATTTGGTTGTGTATGATTGGGACGGTAATTATGTGGCGCGGTTTTATTTGTCCCGGAATGTTTTGGGTATTTTTGTAGATGAGGGTAAGCTATACTGCCTGTCGCAGTTTCCGTCTAATAAGCTTTTCATTTATTCGGTACCTGAATTGTCCTAATGCACGGTAAAACGTCGCGGAAGCATCCGTTGATTAAGTGGCTGTTGGTCTTGTTGATCGGCTTGCCTGTCGTGCATTATGCCGGACGGGTGTTCGTCGTTGATCGCTTTGGCATTTCCGGCGTCTCGATGGCGCCGACGCTGACCGCTGGGCAGAAGGTCTGGGTGAACAAGTTGCTGATGGGGCCTCGTATCTATACGAAGTTTGATTTCAGCGGCGGAGATTTGAAGTGCGTCCGTCTGCCGGGCATGCGCAAGCTCCGTGTCGGAGACGTGGCGGTGTTCAACTGCCCGTATGGCCAGGAAGGCGACAGCATCGCTTTTAGGATTAACTACGTCTATTGCAAGCGTTGCTGGGGTGTGCCTGGCGATACGGTGTTGATTGTCGATGGTCGGCTTGTGGGTAGTTGGAATATTCAGAACCGCTTCTGGCATGAGCATAGAGCCGACGAGTTAGTGGATATCCTGGCTTCTATCGTTCCGGAAAAGGTTTCTGTCCGGGCGGGAAATTTCGCTGGGGAGGAGGAACGTTGGACGCTGAGGGACTTCGGTCCCATCGTGGTGCCAAAACGCGGGATGACGGTCGCGCTGGACAGTACCGTCCTGCGGCGTTATGGCCAGGTGATCGACTGGGAACGTCGCTGTGCTGGAAGCGCTTCGGAAGAGGTCGCTGGCAGTACTTATACTTTCCGGCAGGACTGGTATTTCTTTGTCGGAGACAACTTCTTGAACAGTTGGGACAGCCGCCATTTCGGCTTCGTCCCGGCCGACTTCGTCGTCGGGATAGTTCCAAATAAGTAATTCAACATGAGACATCCTTCCATGTTTGTTCTCATTTTCGCTCTTGTTCTGGTCTCGACGGGATGCGAAGAGATGCGTCTGCGCTCGCAAGTTAGAAAACTGATGGCCAGTAAGGTGGTGTTGCCGGAGAAGGTCGTACTCATTGACGGTGAGGAAATACTTCCCATGCCGGATTCCCTGCGGGAGAAGGCGAAGCTGATTGTTTATGTGGACTCTTCGTCGTGTGTGCCATGCCGGATCTCCAAGATGCCGATATACGACAAAATCATTTCTAAAACAGCCTCTTTTCAGGTCGAAGTCGTAATCTTGCTGGCCAACCGGAGTTTCTCCGGGATTCCGTTGGCCCAGTATGTTGCTGATCGCAATTTGGGCCTTCCGATCTACGTAGATGAAGATAACGTCTTCCTAACCCAGAATCCAGCGGCTGCTCCGGACTCCCGGTTGCACTCTTTCCTGGTGAACCGACAGGGTACGCCCGTTCTGGTCGGCGATCCGGTGCTTTCGCCCGGGATCGCCGAACTGTTCTGGCGGGTGCTCCAGCAGGGGATATAGCTAATCTTCTGCCAATAGACCGATATCGGCCTTGAGCTGGCGGATGGCGGACCGGGCGTCGCCGCCCGCCTGGTCGAGCAGGGTGACGAAGCGGCTGCCGATGATGCCACCGGCCGCGGAGGCGCAGGCGGCGTCGAAGGTCTGCTTGTTGCTGATGCCGAAGCCGACCATGCGCGGCAGGCGCAGCTTCATCGCGTCGATCTTCTGGAAGTACGCCTGCTTCTGGGCGTCGAAGTCCTGCTGCGCGCCCGTGGTGGCGGCGGACGAGACCATGTAGATGAAGCCGGCGGTGTGGGCGTCGATCAGGCGCACGCGCTCCTCGGAGGTCTCCGGGGTGATGAGCATGATGGTATGCAGCCCGTAGCGTTCGGCGACGTCTTTGTAGCTCTCCAGATAGTCCTTGAAGGGGAGGTCGGGCAGGATGAGCCCGTCCACGCCCACCTCCTGGCAGCGCTTGCAGAAGGCCTCGAAGCCGTAGTGGGCGACGGGGTTGAGGTAGCCCATCAGGATGAGGGGGATGTCCACATCCTTGCGGATGCCTTCCAGCTGCGTGAAGAGGCGCTCGACGGTCATGCCGTTGCGCAGGGCCTGGCTGGCGGCGCCCTGGATCACGGGGCCGTCGGCGATCGGGTCGCTGAAGGGGATGCCGATCTCGATCATGTCCACGCCTTCGCGGGCCAGGGTCCGGATGACGTCCGCCGTGCCGTCGAGGGTGGGGGCGCCGGCGCAGAAGTAGATGGAGAGCAGGCGCTCGGGCCTGCCGCTGAAAAGTCTGTCTATACGGTTCATAATCAATTATCTTTGAAGGTTTTCAAGGAATACTTCCAGCAGGTCCGGGTCCTTGATGCCCGGGGCGGTCTCGAAGCGGCTGTTGAGGTCGAAGCCCGCGAGGAACGGATAGATGAAGTCGTGGAGCGTCTCCACGGTGTCCAGGCCTAGGCCGCCGCTGAGCAGGAAGCGCGTCTTCTCCTCATAGTCGTCCATGATGGACCAGTCGAAGCGCTTGCCGCTGCCGCCGTGGCCCGGGGTGCGGGTGTCGAAGAGGAACAGGTCGCAGGCGCCTTCGTAGCCGGCGACGGTGTTGCGCACGCTCTCTTCGGCGATGCCGAAGGCCTTGATGACGCGCAGACCGTCGCGTTCGCGCAGCTGCGCGCAGAACTCAGGACTCTCGGAGCCGTGGAGCTGGATGTAGTCGAAGCGGTAGGTGTCGTGGCGGCGGAGGATCTCCTCGCGTGTCGCGTCCACGAACACGCCCACGCGGCCCGCTTTCGCGGGCAGGTAGGAGGGGACTTCGCGCACGAAGCGGGGCGAGCCGGGGTAGAAGATGAAGCCGATGAGGTCCACGCCGAGGGCCTCCACGGCGCGGATGTTCTCCCCTTCGGTCATGCCGCACACTTTGACGAGTTTGTTGTTGATCATAAGGCGCGCAGGAATTCAGCCAGGGCGGCGCCCGGGTCGCTTTGTTTCATGAAATTCTCGCCCATCAGGAAGCCGCGGAAGCCCGCTTCGCGCAGCGCCCGCACTGTCGCCGGGTCGCTGATGCCGCTCTCCGACACGAGTACGGGCCCCGCTTCGTGCGTGGGCGTTGTGCTGTCCGGCCGCGGGGCCAGAAGCGGGGCCATCTCGAACGACGTCCGGACATCGGTGACGAAGGTGCCGAGGTGGCGGTTGTTGACGCCGACCACGTCGACCTCGGGCGTGATGTAGTCCAGCTCCTCCGGGCTGTGTATCTCCAGCAGGACCTCCAGGCCGAGCCGGTGGGCCTCCGCGGTCAGCGCGGCGCAGGCCTCGCGCGTAAGGCACGCCGCGATCAGCAGTACCGCGTCGGCGCCCGCTCCCCGCGCGTCGGCGAGCTGCCGGGGGTCGATGATGAAGTCCTTCCGCAGGATGGGAATGTCCACCAGCGGCCGCACGCGGCGGATGAAATCGAGGCTTCCGCCGAAATACTGCTCGTCCGTGAGGACGCTCAGCGCGGCGGCGCCGGCTTTCGCGTAAGCGGGGACGACTTCCTCCGGGACCGCGTCCGCGTGGATCCAGCCCTTGGAGGGGGACTTCCGCTTGAACTCCGCGATGATGCCGGACGGAGAGGCGAGCAGCGCCGCCCGCAGGGAGCGTTTCCGCTCGCCGGCGAGCTCCTGCCGCTTGGTGGCGATGATCTGTTCGAGGATGTCCATACTAGCTGTTGATGGCAAGGAAACGCTGGAAGGAGCCGAGCGCCTTGCCGCTGTCCAGCGACTCGCGGCAGATGGCGATGGACTCCTCGACGGAAAGGTTGCGGTCGATGACCGAGAGGCCGCAGGCGGCGTTGGCCAGGATGACGCTCTTCTGCGCCTCCGTGGCCGTGCCTTCCAGGACGGCGTCGAAGATGCGGCAGGCCTCTTCGGGCGTCTGTCCGCCGTAGATGTCTTTCGGCTCCACGTAGTTGAGGCCCATGTCCTTGGGCGTGAACACCTTCTCGAAGCTCGGGGTCACAAGCTTGAAGCCGGAGGTCAGCGAGATCTCGTCGTAGCCGTCGTAGCTCGTGACCACGCCGTAGTTGTCGCCGATCTTCTGGTGCGCGCGGACGTAGAGGCGCTGCTGCGCCTGCGTGGCCGTGCCGTGCAGCGAGTTCCTCGGCTGGCAGGGATTGACCAGCGGGCCCAGCAGGTTGAAACAGGTCGGCACGCCGAGCGCGCGGCGCACGGGCCCGACGAACTTCATGCCGTAGGCGAAGAGCGGTGCGTGGAAATAGCAGATGCCCGCCTCGTCGAGCGAGCGGCGCAGGACGTCCGGGTCGGCGCTGAACTTGGCGCCGTGCCGCTCCAGGACGGTGCTGGCTCCACTCACGGAGGTGCTGGCGCCGTTGCCGTGCTTGGTCACCTTGTAGCCCGCGCCGGCGACGACGAACGCCGAGCAGGTGGAGATGTTGAAGGTGTTCTTGCCGTCTCCGCCCGTGCCCACGATGTCCAGGGTGTTGTAGCCGTCCAGGTCGATGTGCTTGCCGGTCTCCAGCAGGCCGTCACGGAAGCCGAGGAGCTCGTCCACGGTCACGCCGCGGGTCTGGATGGCCATCAGCAGGGCTGCGATCTGGCTGTCGTTGAAAGATTCGTGGGTGATGCCCAGCAGGATGTCGTGGGCTTGCTCGCGGGAGAGGCTCTCTCCTTCGATGAGCTGGTTCAGATACGCTTTCATATCGTTAGTTTGTTTTTAATGATTCAACCAATTGGCGATGATTGTCGCGCCGTCGGGCGTGAGGACGCTCTCGGGATGGAACTGCAGGCCGCGGATGTCCAGCTCGCGGTGGCGCAGGGCCATGACCTGCCCTTCCGGGCTCACGGCCGTGCATTCGAGGCAGGCCGGCAGCGTGGCGGCGTCCACCACCCAGGAGTGGTAGCGCCCCACGGGGAATTCGTCCGGCAGGCCCGCGAGGAGGTAGTCGTCGGCCGTGCGGCGGCAGGGCGTCTGCACGCCGTGGAAGACGCTCGACAGGTTGACGAGCGTGCCGCCGAAGGCCTCGCCGATGCCCTGCTCGCCCAGGCAGATGCCCAGGATGGGCTTGCGGCCGGCGTAGCGGCGGATGACTTCCGGCATCAGGCCGGCCTCGGACGGGATGCCGGGGCCCGGCGAGAGGAGGATCTTGTCGTAGGCCTCGAGCTCCTCGAGCCCGAAGCGGTCGTTGCGCAGCACGGTGACCTCGCCGCCCAGTTCCCTGACCAGGTGGGCGAGGTTGTAGGTGAAGGAATCGTAGTTGTCGATGATGACGATGCGCATGGTCTTCTAGAGTTGGGAGGCGAGTTCGATGGCAGTACGCAACGCGCCCAGTTTGTTGTTGACTTCCTGGAGTTCGTATTCCGGCTTGCTGTCGGCGACGATGCCGCCGCCAGCCTGGAACCACAGTTCTCCGCCGCGGCTGACGAACGAGCGGATGGTGATGGCCTGGTTGAGCGAGCCGTCGAAACCGATGCTGCCCACGCAGCCGCCGTAGGCGCCGCGGTTGTGCGGCTCGAGCTCCGAGATGATCTGCATGGCGCGGACCTTGGGCGCGCCGGAGAGCGTTCCGGCCGGGAAGGTGTCGATGAACGCCTTGACGGGATCGACACCGGCCTCCAGCGTGCCGCCCACGCGGCTGACGAGGTGGATGACGTGGGAGTAGTACTGGAGCTCCTTGTAGAATTCCACCGCAACGCCATGGCAGTTGCGGGAGAGGTCGTTGCGGGCCAGGTCCACCAGCATCACGTGCTCGGCGTTCTCCTTGGGGTCGTTGCGGAGGAACTCCGCGCCGCGGGCGTCGGCCGCTTCGTCGCCCGTGCGCCGGGTGGTCCCGGCAATCGGGTCGATGAAGGCGCGCCCGTCCTCGATGCGGCAGTGCGTCTCGGGCGAGGAGCCCATCAGGCGGAAGCCGCCGAAGTCCATGTAGAACAGGTACGGCGAAGGATTGATGCTGCGCAGGGCGCGGTAGAGCTGGAAGTCGTCGCCCTCGTAGCGCTGCACGAAGCGGCGCGAAAGCACGACCTGGAATACGTTGCCGCGCAGGCAGTGCGCGATGCCGCGGCGGACGTTGTCCATGTGCTGCGCGTCGGTGAGCGGGGAGCTGACTTCGCCCACGGGGCGGAAATCATAGAGGTTGGCGGCCGGCCGGGCGAGCAGCCGCTCGATGCGGTCGGACTGCGCCTCGGCGCCTTCCGGGATGAGCTCGTGCAGGGTCAGGCGGTTGCGGAAATGGTCGAATTCGAGCACGTAGCGGAACAGGATGTAGAGCAGATCCGGAGCGTCGTTCTCCGCGCGCGTCTCGTCCTTGACGGGGATGTCCTCGAAATAGCGGACGGCGTTGAAGGAGGTGTATCCCCACAGGCCCACGACCTTGCGGTCCAGCTCGAAGGCGTCCAGGAATTCGCGCACGAGGCGCTCGCAGGGGTAGCTGCCGTCGATCGCGTACTCACGTGCCGTCCCGTCCGGGAAATGGCAGAAGCCCGTGCCGTGCGCGACGCCCACCTCGGCGAGCGGCTCCAGGCCGATGAAGGAACGCGCGTCGCGGCGCGTGTGGTAGTCGCTGCTCTCCATCAGGATGGACCGGGTGGAGGCGTCCCGCAGGCGCAGGTAGGCCGACACGGGGGTGTGGAGGTCGCCGGGCAGGGGCCGGCTGGCCACGGAGTAGCGGTAGGTGCTCATTTCCGGTAGTAGTTGAGGTAGGTTTCCATATCTTTGTCGCCGCGGCCGGAGACGGTCAGCACGACCACGTCTTCCGGGCGGAACTGCATCTTGGACAGCGCGCCGAGCGCATGGGCGCTCTCCAGCGCGGGGATGATGCCCTCCAGGCGCGTGAGCTCGTAGGCGGCGGCCACGGCCTCGTCGTCGTTGACGGGGATGACCCGGGCGCGCCCTTTCGCCGCCAGGTTGGCGTGCATCGGGCCGATGCCCGGGTAGTCCAGGCCAGCGCTGATGGAGTACGGCTCCTCGATCTGCCCGTCCGGGCTCTGGATCACGTAGCTCTTGGCGCCGTGCAGGATGCCCACCTGCCCGAGGGCGATGGTGGCGGCGGTCTTGCCGCTGTCCACGCCCAGACCGCCCGCTTCCGCGAGGACGATCTTCACGCGCGGGTCGTCGATGTAGTGGTAGATGGTGCCTGCGGCATTGGAGCCGCCGCCCACGCAGGCCATCAGGTAGTCGGGGTAGTCGCGGCCGGCGTGCTCCTGCAGCTGGCCCTTGATTTCTTTGCTGATGATGGACTGCAGGCGGGCCACCAGGTCGGGATAGGGGTGCGGGCCGACGGTGGAGCCGATGATGTAGAACGTGTCCGAAGGATGGCAGCACCAGTCGCGGATGGCCTCGTTGGTGGCGTCCTTGAGGGTCTTGTTGCCGGATTTGACGGGCACGACCGTGGCGCCGAGCATCTTCATCTTCTCCACGTTGACGTGCTGGCGCTGCACGTCGGTCTCTCCCATGTAGACGATGCATTCCATGTCCATCAGGGCGCAGACGGTGGCCGTGGCCACGCCGTGCTGGCCCGCGCCCGTCTCGGCGATGATGCGCCGCTTGCCCATCCGGCGGGCCAGGAGGATCTGGCCGACGGTGTTGTTGATCTTGTGGGCGCCCGTGTGGTTGAGGTCCTCGCGCTTGAGATAGATCGTGGCGCCGTAGCGCTCCGACAGGCGCTTGGCCAGGTAGAGCGGGCTCGGGCGGCCGACGTAGTCGCGCAGCAGGGCATGATACTCCTGCTGGAAGTCGGCGCTCTCCAGGATGGGGAGATACGCCTTCTGCAGGTTCTCGACACATTGGTGCAGGATTTCGGGGACATAAGCGCCGCCGAATTCGCCATAATAACCTTCTTGGTCTACTAAATAACTGTTCATATCATTGGATGATTTATATTCGCCTTAAAACCTGAAAAGGGCCCTGTCGCAGTGCGGCAGGGCCCTTTTCGATATACCTTCAGGTACACATACGGAGCGTCAACCTCTTACGACTCGGGGAAGTTGTAACAGGCGCCACCACCAATATTTGTTCGTGCGGTACATTCTTTTGCAAATGTAGCAAACGGAATCGATTTCGCAAGGCTTTCCGTATGTTTTTTTGTATCTTTCGACTCCGAAAAACGATATTGCATGAAGAAAACGACGCTTGTCCTGTCTTTTGTCGCACTTATGATTTGCGGCGTCTGCCCTGCATGGGCCCAGAAGAAACCCCTCGACCACAGCGTGTATGACGGATGGCAGTCCGTCCGCTCCGTCCAGCTGAACCCCGACGGCCGTTTCGTGAGCTATGAGGTCAATCCCCAGGAGGGCGACGGCACGCTCTATATCAAGAACCTCCGGACCGGCGCGGAGGCGGCGATCGCCCGCGGCACCGGCCTGAAGTGGGCGCAGGACGCCCGCGTCGGCCTCTTCACGCTCAAGGCCCCCTTCGCCGACGTGCGGCAGGCCAAGATCGACAAGAAGAAGAAAGACGAGCAGCCCAAGGACAGCGTCGCGCGCATCGACCTGGGCTCGCTGGCGTGGGAGACGGTCGGCGCGGCCGGCAAGACGGCGCTCGGCTACGAAGCCGCGCCGTATCTGTTCGCCGCGCAGGACGTCAAGGACCGCAAGGCCAAGAACCTGCTGGTGATCGAGGTCGCCTCCGGTTCCGTCGACACGCTCAGGTGCGTGTCCGACTTCAAGGTGTCGGCCGACGGCAGCCGCCTGCTGGTCAAGACCGCCAAGGAGAAGAAAGACTCCCTTTCGCGCGACGCCGTGATCCTTTATGATTTCCCGAAGGGTACCGTCGACACCCTTTCTGCCGACCGCAAGGCCTACGACAACCTCGTTTTCAGTGCGGACGGCAACCGCGTCGCCTTCACCGCCACGGATGAGGAGGAGAAGCTGGACGGCACGCCGCGCCACGCCGTCTACCAGAGCTTCCTGCAGGTGGACAAGCGCCGGCCGAAAACGGCCAAATGGGTGACGTGCGAACTGCTCGCCGCCGACTGCGCCGACCTGCCGGCCGGCTGGGTCGTCGGCGAAAATGCAGGCCTGGAGTTCTCCAACGCCGCTTCCCGCCTTGTCCTCGAGATCGAGGAGAAGCTCCCGGCCAAGGACACGACGGTCTATGATTTCGAGTCTGCCTCGCTGGACATCTGGGTCTGGGACAAGGCCACGGTCCCGCCGATGGACAAGAAGGCCCGCGGCCGCCGCACCCGCACGGCGGTGGTCAACCTGGCCAGCCCGGGCCGCCTGGTGGTGCTCTCCACCAATCCTTCCGACCGGACGCGCCTGTTCGATGGCGCGGAGGCCGCTTACGCCCTGTCCATCGACACGGCTCCCTATGACATCGACAATCTCTGGGCGGCGGAGTCGCGCGCCGACCTCGCGCTCGTGGACGTGCGCGACGGCAGCCGCCGGTCGCTCCGCACGGGCGCCGTCGGCTTCCCGTCCCCCTCGCCGTACGGCAAATACATCGCCTGGTTCAACACCGAGGACGGCAACTGGTATTGCCTGAACCTTGCCACGGGCGCCGACGTCAACCTGACCGGCCGGACGGGCGTGCCGTTCTGGGACGATGAGGACGACCACCCGATCCCGTTCTACATTCCGCGCACCTCTCCCGACTGGATGGGCGAGGACGAGGCCCTGCTGATCGCGGACCGCTACGACGTGTGGCGCTTCTCGCCCGACGGCAAGAAGGCCGAGTGCCTGACCCGCGGCGCGGGCCGGCGCGACAAGGTGCAGTATTCGCCGATGAACCTGGCCCGCCGCACCAACCCCTACCTCTACCAGAACATCAACAATTTCCCGCTGAAGGGCCGCCTGACGCTGAGCGCGTTCAACGAAGTGGACAAGCGCAACGGCTTCGCCTGCGTGGATGCCGCCAGGGGTGGCGAACCGCAGGGCTTCCTGGCGGAGAATTCCTTCGCGCAGCCGACCAGGGCGCGTGACGCCGAGGTGTACGCCTGGCTCAAGGGCGACTTCCGTCACCCGATGGACCTCTACGTCGGCGGCGCCCCCGGGCAGGACGGACAGAAGCTTACCGCCATCAATCCCCAGCAGGCGGAATACCGCTGGGGCGACGTGCAGCTGGTGCACTGGAACGCCTATGACGGCACGCCGCTCGACGGCCTGCTCTTCGTCCCGGAGGACCTCGACCCGGCGCAGAAATACCCGATGATGATCTACTTCTACGAGAAGTATTCCGAGTCGCTCTACGACTACCGCGCTCCGGCGCCGAGCCGTTCGACCGTCAACATCCCCTTCTACATGAGCCGCGGCTACGTGGTCTTCATCCCGGACATCGTCTACAAGGACGGGCATCCGGGCGAGAGCGCCTACAACTGCATCTGCGCGGGCGCGGAGGCGATGTGCGCGCAGTTCCCCTTCATCAACAAGGACAAGATGGCCATCCAGGGCCAGAGCTGGGGCGGCTACCAGACCGCCTACCTCGTCACGCGGACGGACATGTTCGCCGCGGCGGGCGCCGGCGCCCCGGTGGGCAACATGACGAGCGCCTACGGCGGCATCCGCTGGGAGTCCGGCAACAGCCGCATCCCGCAGTATGAAGCCGGCCAGAGCCGTATCGGCAAGACCCTCTGGGAAGAGGGCGGCCTGGATCTCTACATCGAGAATTCCCCGGTCTTCTTCGCCCCGAAGGTCAAGACCCCGGTGTTGATCATGCACAACGACGCCGACGGCGCCGTGCCCTGGTACCAGGGCATTGAGTTCTTCATGGGCCTGCGCCGCCTCGGCAAGCCGGCCTGGCTGCTCGAATACAACGACGAGGCCCACAACCTCCTGGAGCGCCGCAACTGCAAGGACCTCTCGGTCCGCCTGCAGCAGTTCTTCGACCACTACCTGCAGGACGCCCCGATGCCCGTGTGGATGCAGTCCGGCATCCCCCACGAGCGCAAGGGCAACTACTTCGCTACCGAATTGACGGAATAATATCTTGGATAATGCTTAACCTTCTTTACGTCGACTGGGATTTCGATCCCGTGATCTTTTCGATCGGAAACTTCCATTTCCGCTGGTATGGCCTGGCTTTCGTCATCGTCTTCGTGGCCGGCGGATGGATCTTCGACCGCTTCTGCAAGCGGGAGAAGATCGACGTGGCTTTCACGGAGCCGCTGTTCCTGACCATCTTGTTGTCCTCGATGATCGGCGCGCGTCTCGGGCATGTCATTTTCTACCAGCCGGACTACTATTTCGGCTCCTGGCAGGGCTTCCTGGATATTTTCCAACCGTGGCACGGCGGGCTCGCCAGCCACGGCGGCGCCGTCGGCATCCTGCTGGGCATGCTCTACTTCATGCTGCGTCATGCGAAGCGCTACCGGATCGATTTCCTGTGGATCATGGACCGGCTGTGCATCGTGGTGGCCTTCGCAGGCTGCCTGATCCGGCTGGCCAACCTTGCCAATTCCGAGATCTACGGCGATGTCACCACGCTGCCGTGGGGATTCATCTTCCGCCGCGCCGGCGAGACGGAGCCCCGCCACCCGACGCAGATCTACGAAGCGCTCTGCTACCTGATCCTGGGCCTTGTGCTGCTCTGGATCTACTGCAGGCGGTCCGGCAAGGTCTACCGCGGTTTCTTCTTCGGCGCGTTCCTGTTGGGCTGCTTCGGTGCCCGCTTCCTGATCGAGTTCATCAAGGAGCCGCAGGTCGAATTCGAGGTGGGACGCGCCCTGGACCAGGGCCAGCTCCTCTCCATCCCGTTCATCATCACCGGGATCGTGCTGTTCATCCTGTCCTACCGTTGGAAGAAGCCCGCGACGGGCTATCTGAAAGCTGCTTAGCAGAAAAGACCCTTGACGAGGAACCAGAGCGCGGGGACGGCCAGCGCCGGGATGTAGTTGAGGGTCTTGCAGTCTTTGAGCTTGAGGAGCGAGAGGCCGGAAGAAATGATCAGCAGGCCGCCCACGATGGCCATCTCGTTGATCATCGTACCGCCGATGAGCGGGGAGTCGGCCGCGAATTTGCCCAGCATATAGAAGAATCCCTGCCAGCAGAAGAGGACCGGCGCGGCGGCGATGATGCCGATGCCGTAGGTGGTCGCGAAGACCATCGAGGTCACCAGGTCGAGCGTGGCGTTGGTGAAGAGGAACGTGTTGTCGCCCGTGGTGGCGCTCAGGATCGGCCCCACGATGCTGAAGGTGCCCACGCAGAAGAGCAGACAGGCGGAGATGAGGCCGCTGGCCAGGTCCGCGCCGCCGTGCTTCGCGATCAGGCGCTGCGTGCGGCCGTCGAGGTCGAGCGCCGTGCCGGCGATGCCGCCGAGCGCGATGCTGAGGATGAAGAGCACGGGGAATTCACTCTTGGGCATATTCTGCACGAAGGTGTTGGCACCGAGCGCCAGGGATGCCAGGCCCATCGCATTGTAGAGGGTCTGCTGGTATTTCTGGCCAAGTCCTTTCTTGAGGAGGCTTCCCACGATGGAGCCGACGATAATACACCCGGTGTTGACGATAGTTCCTAACATAACAATTGCAAATATACCAAGTTTTTTCTATCTTGCTAACGGTTAGAAGGAATCCAACACAAATCCATATTATGGCAGTCAAATTTTATCAGCCTGCGAACCAGGTCCCGCTGGAGATGCACAAAGTGCGCGTCGTCCAGAAACTCAACCTGCTCCCTGTCGAGGAGCGTCTCAAGCGCATCCAGGAAGCCGGCAACAACACATTCCTTCTCCAAAACAAAGACATCTACATGGACATGCTCACGGACTCCGGCGTCAACGGAATGTCCGACGAGCAGGTGGCCGCGATGAGCATCGCCGATGACTCCTACGCCGGCTCCGAGACCTTCAACCGCGTCAAGGCCGCCATCAAGGAAGTCTTCGGCACGGAGAACGTCCTGCCCGCCCACCAGGGCCGTGCGGCTGAGAACATCCTCGCCGAAGCCTACGTGCGCCCGGGCATGGTCACGCTGATGAATTTCCACTTCACCACCACGAAGGCCCACATCACCCGCCTGGGCGGCGAGGTGATCGAGCTCGTGGACAAGAAAGGCCTCATCCCGCAGAGCGACGACCCGTTCAAGGGCAACTTCGACCTCAAGGCCCTCCGCAAGACCATCAAGGACTACGGTCCGGAGAAGGTCGCGTTCGTGCGCGTCGAGGCCGGCACCAACCTCATCGGCGGCCAGCCGGTGTCGCTGGAGAACATGCTCGCCGTCACCGACATCTGCCACGAGTTCGGCATCCGGAGCGTGCTCGACGCCTCCCTGCTGCAGGACAACGTTTACTTCATGAAGATGCGTGAGCCCCGCTGCAAGTTCATGACGACCAAGGAGATCTACCACATCCTGGCGGACCGCTTCGACATCGTCTACTTCTCCGCCCGCAAGCTCGGCTTCTCCCGCGGCGGCATCATCACGGCCCACGACAAGAAGTTCACCGACGAGATGATGGAGTTCGTTCCGCTCTTCGAGGGCTTCCTCACCTACGGCGGCATGGAAGTCCGCTCGATGGAAGCGATGGCGGTCGGTCTCTATGAGTCCCTCGACATGGAATACATCAGCCAGGGTCCGGAATTCATCGCCTACCTGGTCAAGGAGCTGGACGACTACGGCGTGCCGGTGATCAAGCCGGCCGGCGGCCTCGGCGCCCACCTCAACTGCTCCGAGATCGTCCCCAAGATCCCCCACGACCAGTATCCCGCCGCTGCGGTGGGCGCCGCGCTCTACATCGCCGGCGGCATCCGCGGCATGGAGCGCGGTACCGTCAGCGAGCAGCGCGAGCCGGACGGCACCGAGCGCTTCGCGGAGCTGGAACTCCAGCGTCTCGCGATGCCGCGCCGCGTCTTCACCCTCTCGCAGGTCAAGTACTGCGCCGACCGCGTGAAGTGGCTCTGGGACAACCGCGAGATCATCGGCGGCCTCCAGTGGGTCTCCGAGCCGAAGGTGCTCCGCTTCTTCTTCGGCCGCATGAAGGAGATCGGCTACTGGCAGGAAGAGCTCGTCAAGAAGTTCCGCGAGGACTTCGGCGATTCGCTCTAGCAGCCTGCCGGATACAGAAAACCCCGACCGCGAGGCCGGGGTTTTTCTTTAGTCGTTGTTCAGTTCTTTTATGTCGACTTCGTCGCGTTCGCTGTCGCCGAGCAGCCACTCGGAGAAGTAGTCGGCGAGGCGGTAGAAGAAGTATTCGTTCATGTCGCCGAAGCCGTGGCGCTGGCCCGGCAGGATGAGCAGGTCGAAGCGCTTGTTGGCCCGGATCAGGGCGTTGACCACGCGGATGGTGTTGGCCGGGTTGACGTTGTTGTCGATGTCGCCGTGGACCAGCATCAGGTGGCCCTTGAGGTTGGCCGCGATCTCCGGGTTGGTCTCAATGTGGTAGACGAAGGAGGTGTCGCTCTGCGCCACCTTCTCGGTCACGCCGTGGTGCGTCTCGCTCCACCAGCGGTTGTAGATGCTGTTGTCGTGGTTGCCGGCGCAGGAGACGGCCGCCTTGAAGAAGTCGGGATACTTGAGGATGGCGGCCGTGGACATGAAGCCGCCGCCGGAGTGGCCGTGGATGCCCACGCGGGAGCCGTCGATGAAGTCATACTTGCCGGCAAGCTGCTGGATGGCGTATTTCTGGTCCTCCAGGCCATAGTCGCGCAGGTTGCCGTAGCCGTAGTTGTGGTACCACTTGGAGCGGTTGGGGTGGCCGCCGCGGTTGCCCACCGTGATCACGATGAAACCCACCTGCGCCAGGCGGTCGGTGCGCACCATGCCGCGGGACCATTCGATGTTGTTGGCCTCGACCTGCGGGCCGGGGTAGACGTAGTCGATGATGGGATAGACCTTGGTGGAGTCGAAGTCGAAAGGCTTGTACATCGCGCCGTAGAGGTCCGTGACGCCGTCGGCGGCCTTGACCTTGAAGCGCTCCGGCATCTTGTAGCCCGCTGCGTAGAGCAGGCTGAGGTCAGCCTTCTCCAGCAGCGTGCGCTTGCCGTCGCGCCCGATCAGCCAGGCCTCGGGGGCGTAGTCCACGCGCGAGCAGTTGCCCACGACCCAGCGGCCGTCGTCGCTCGCCGTGGCCTCCACGTTCATGTCGTCCATGTCCAGCTGCCGGATCGGGCCGCCGGACAGACTCACGCGGTAGGTGTGCATCTGGTAGGGGTTCTCGTCCTTGTTGACGCCGCAGGCGGCGAAGAGCACGTAGCCCTCTTTCTCATTGACCTCCAGCACGTCCTCGACGTGGTAGGCGCCTTCCGTGAGGTTGCGCACCAGGGTGCCGTCGGCGTTGTAGAGGTAGAGGTTGGCCCAGCCGTTGCGCTCGGACCACCACAGCAGCTGCTTGCCGCCGGCCAGGGGGCGGATCTGCCGCTCCTCGACGTAGGTGTTCATCCGCTCGGAGATGATGGTGCGCGTGGAGTCGCCCGCCAGATCCACGCGGCACACGTCGATGCGGTGCAGGTCGCGCGAGCCGCGGGTCAGGTAGAAGCCGTCGTTGTCGCCCAGCCACACGCGGGAGCGGTATTTGTCGTAGGTCTCACGGAATTTGCGCGGGCGCAGGGACACGTCGGTCACCTGGTCCTTGAAGGCGTTCACGCGATAGCGCTTGTTGCTGCCGTCGGGCATCGAGAACACGTAGAGCTCCTCCTTCGGGCCCGGCTCGCCGGGCATCTGGTACTTGTAGGTCTCCAGCGTCGGGCGCGGCTGGCTGAGGGCGTTGATCACCCAGAGTTCCTTGATGTCGCGCATGTCGGTCTTGACCGCCACGAAATGCTTGCTGTCCGGCGACCACACCACGCTGCCCGCGCGCACGCGGCGCGTGGTGTCGGTCTCCTGGTCGCCCATGTAGTTGTCGCCGCCCCAGCCGAATTCACGGACGCCGTCCGCGGTGAGGCGGTGCTCCACCAGGGTGGAGTCCTTGTCGTCCTCGGCGGCCTTGGCGAGGTTCTCCCTGTCCATCCAGTAGAGGTTGGCGTTCTTGACGTACACGCCGGTCTGCCCGTCCGGGGAGACGCTGGCCCAGGCCGGATACTCCTTCTTCTCGGGCTTGTATTCGCTGAGCTTGCCGGTGGTGATGTCATACTGGAAGTGGAAGACCTTCTTGGTCATCTTCGGCTCGCTGTCCTTCTTGTCGCCGCCCTTCTTGTCGCGGGCGGCGCGCCTGGCCGCCAGCGTGTCGGGGACCTCCTGCGTGCTCTTGATGTCGAAGCGGAAGTAGCGGTCGTCCTTGAGTTCGAGGTTCTCGATCGGAAGGTGCTGTGCGTCGAAGGGGTCGCGGACGGTCGCCGTGATCTCCATCGCCAGCTTCTCCATGTCGAAGGCCTGGCTCTTGCGGCCGGTTTCGGGATCCACGATCCAGTATTCCGTGCCCGCGGGGGTCTTCCACTCATACCAGAACTTGTCCGAGTCGCGGAACCAGTTGGGTTGCAGGGTGGTGGAGAACACCATCTGGGAAATACGTTTCTGGGAGAATTGCGAGGCGAGGTCGTAGTTGGGCTTCACGCGGGTGGGGCGGGCGCCCAGGGCGGACAGCCCTGCAAACAGCGTCAGTAAAAGGACGGCAATACGTTTCATATCTGATAGGAATTATTATGCGGCGAACCGGGGCATAAAGATAAGAAAAAAAGCTATCTTTGTAAGATAACCAACCAATCCGCTGATGAAAAGAATCTTACTGTTGTTTGCAGTCCTGACTTTGTCGGGTGCTGCCGTCTATGGGCAGGAAAAAGTCCGCGACCCGAAGGAGAAAACGCAATACAGCACCGTGTTCGACCTGCTCCGCAACGAGCCGGGCGTGGTGATCGCTCCCGGCGGCGGCAACGGCGTGATGCCGAAGATCTATATCCGCGGCATCTCGACCAACTCCGACCAGACGCAGCCGCTTTTCGTCGTGGATGGTATCATCATGGAAAATGTGACCCACCTCCTTCCGGAGGACATCTATTCGGTCGAGGTCATCAAGGACGGCACCGCCGCATCCTATGGCATGCGGGGACAGAACGGCGTCATCATCTTCAAGACCAAGTCCGCCGCGGAGGCGGAGAAAAGGCTGGCCGAGCAGCAGAAGGCGGAGCGACAGGCCGCCCGCGAGGCCAGGCGAGCCGAGAGAAAGAAGAAAAAATAGTCTTTTATGGACCACATAATAGACTCTGCCGGCTTCAGCGCATTCTTCTCGGAATACAGGACGCGTTTCATCCGATTCGCGGCCGGGTATCTGCGGGATAGCCAGCTGGCGGAGGATTTCGTGGTCGATTCGATGATGGCCTTCTGGCAGCGGCGCGCCGAACTCCCGGCCGGCACCAATCCGCCCGCCTACGTGCTGACCGTCCTCAAGAACAAATGCATCGACCATCTCCGCCGGCTGCGGCACAGCCAGGAATTCCTGGACCGGCAGACGCGGGAGCAGGTCTGGGACCTCAACACCCGGATCGCCTCGTTGGAGGATTTCATTCCGGAGAAGGTCTTTACGCAGGAGATCCAGGAAATCGTCGCGAAGGCGGTCGCCGGGCTCTCCGAAGAGAGCCGCCAGGTCTTCCTGCTGAGCCGGCGGCAGGGCCTGTCCCGCAAAGAGATAGCGGCGCGGATGGGCATCACGGAGAAGGGGGTTGAATACCACATCACCAAGGTCAACCGCCTGTTGCGGAGCGCCCTGAAAGATTATCTGGCGGTCTCCGCCATCCTCTTCTACCTTTGTTAGTCCGCCCTGGGAGAAAAATTTCATTTTCTCACTAGGGTTTTCTTTTGCTCAATCGTTGAACAGACAAATGAATCCAGGAATGATTGTGGACAAGGACACCCTGTATCTGTATTTTTCCGGCCTTCTGACGCCGGAAGAGGTGTCCGATGTGATGGCGTGGGCGACCGCCTCGGAAGAGAACATGGCGACGCTCCTGCGCGAGCGCAAGCTTTTCGACGCCATCCAGCTTGCAGACGACAAGGTCTTTGCGCCGGCACCCCGCCGGGCCCGCCGGCCGGTCGGCCGATATATCTACCGCTTTGCCTTCGTGCTCGCCGTGCTCGCCGCGCTGACCCTCGCGCTGCGACAGTTCACGGACGTCTTCCCGGACCGCGCCGTGGCGATGAGCTGCATCACCGTCCCCGCCGGCGAGCGGGCGCAGGTGACGCTCCCGGACGGCACGTCCGTCTGGCTCAACTCGGGCACAACGATGCGCTATCCCGCCAGCTTCGAACACAGCCGGAAGCGGGAGGTGACGGTGGACGGCCAGGTCTACCTGGATGTCGCCCATGATGAGCGGCATCCGTTCATCGTCCATACCTACCTGGCGGACGTCGAGGTCCACGGCACCGTGTTCGACGTCAACGCCAAGAAGCAGGACCGCGTCTTCGAGACCTCGCTCTTCGAGGGCAAGGTCTCCGTCTCGCTGCCCCATGCGGAGGGGAAGCGGATCTTCCTGAGTCCGGACAAGAAGCTGACACTTCGGGACAACAAGCTGTGGCTCAGCGATATCGACGACTACGACGTGTATAAGTGGAAGGAAGGCCTGTACTGCTTCCGCGACAAGCATTTCTCCGACATCGTCCGGGATCTGGAGCGCTATTACGGCAAGGAGATCGTCTACGAGGCGGATCCCCGGCTGGAGAAGGACGCCCTGACCGGCAAATTCCGGATCAAGGACGGCCTCGACTACGCCCTGCAGATCCTGCAGACCAGCCTGCGCTTCGATTATTCCCGCGACCAGGAAAACAACAAGATATTCATCACCTCCAGATAACTGTCTGACTACACACCATTATAACAACACACTAAAACAACGAAATCCCCTGCCTATGATCTAAGACGATAGCCACAAAAAAGGGCGGCCGCGCTGCAACACGGTCCGCCCGGAACAACACGGTCATTACTAACCATATTAATTCATTTACAAAGGTATGAATAAAAACTCAATTCAATCATTATTGAGAGTTATGAAAGTGTCAGCTTTCCTAATGTTCGTGGGTGCTTTCTGCCTGATGGCGGAGACGGCGGTCTCCCAGAATATCCCCGTCAGCATCAACCGGACAAATGTTTCTCTGGAAACGGTATTGAATGATATCGAGGCCCAGACGGAGTACCTGTTCATCTACAAGAACGGCGTCAACGTCAACCAGGAAATCTCCGTGAGCGCCGACCAGGAATCCCTGAGCACGGTGCTGGACGAGATCCTGCAGGGCTCCGACATTACGTATAGCGTGCAGGGCAAGCACATCATCCTTGCCCGCAGCGAAAAGACCGCGGTGGCACGCGCCGCCGCCGTTCCGGCTCCCGCCCCGCAGGACGTGAGCCACGCCAGGGGCGTCGTGCGTGACGCCGCCGGCGAGCCGCTGTTCGGCGTCTCCGTCGTCGTCAAGGGTACGATGCGCGGCGTGGCGACCGAGCTGGACGGCAGCTTCTCGATCGAAGCCAAGGCCGGCGAGATCCTCGAGATCAGCTCCATCGGCTTCATTTCCCAGGAAGTTCCGGCGGTGACCGACAGGGCGATGAACATCCTGCTCGTCGAAGACGCCGAGATGCTGGAAGAGACCGTGGTCATCGGTTACGGCGTGCAGAAGAAGAGCGACGTCACCGGCGCCATCGCTTCGGTCAAGGACTCCGACCTGGAGAACCGCACGACGACCGACGTCGCCCAGGCCATCCAGGGCAAGGCGGCGGGCGTGCAGATCATCAACGCCTCCGGCGCCCCGGGTTCCGCTTCTGCGATCCAGATCCGCGGCTATTCCTCCAACTCCAAGACCGACCCGCTGATGATCGTGGACGGTCTCAAGGTGAATGATATCAGCTATCTCGATCCCGAGACTATCGCCTCGATCGAGATCCTCAAGGACGCCGCCTCCGCGGCCATCTACGGCATCGAGGCCGGCAACGGCGTCGTGCTCATCACGACCAAGTCCGGCCGGAAGGGCGAGGGCCGCGTCTTCTACAACTTCCAGAGTTCGGTCCAGAAGATCGCCCGCATCCCCGAGTTGATGAACGCCCGGGAGTACATGGACTACATGATGCTCTCCGGCGCCGCGACGCAGGCGGACTTCGACTACGACGGCAAGACCGACACCAACTGGGCGGACTACATGCTCGAGACCGGCCACCAGCAGCGCCACACCTTCGGCGTGGAAGGCGGCAACGACCGGGCCAAGTTCTACACCTCCCTGTCCTACACGGACAACAACGGTATCATCAAGGGCGACAAGGATGTCTTCCGCCGCCTGGTCGGCCAGATCAACGCCGAATACAAGGCCAAGGACTGGCTGACCGTCGGCGTCAACACGACCATCGACCGGAGCGTGCGCCGGGCCCTCTCCGAGAGCTCCACGACGTCCGATTCGGTCTTCGCCTCCATCATTATCTCCGACCCGATCACGCCGTTCGTCTATGACGACAACAGCATTCCCGCCCGCGTCCAGTCCGTCATCGACGGCGGTTACAAGGTCCCCCGGGATGCCGCCGGCCACGTCTATGGCGTCTCCGCATTCAGCGACCAGAGCTATCTGTGGAATCCGCAGGTGATGCTGGAGCGCCGCGACACCGAGACCCAGAGCTTCCGCGTGCGCGGTGTCGCCTACGCCAACTTCACGCCGTTCAAGGACCTGGTCATCACGTCCCGCTTCGGCTTCCAGGGCGGCTACAGCCACAGCAATACCTACAACCACGAGATGTACATGACCACGAAGAACAACCAGGCCATGTCCATCTCGGGTTCTTCCAACGACCGTCTCTACTATCAGTGGGAGAACTTCGCCAACTACAACAAGTCGTTCGGCAAGCACGACATCTCCGCGATGGCGGGTATGTCCTACCAGCAGACCAACACGGACAGCATCCGCGGCAACGCCAACCAGCTGACCAGCGAAGCGCCCAACTTCCGCTACCTGAACAATACCGTCAACACCGCGCAGATGACCCTGGGCGGCCAGCCCGAGGTCCGCGCCAATATGTCCTATTTCGGCCGTATCGGCTATTCCTATGACAACCGGTATTTCATCCAGGCCAACTTCCGTGCCGACGCCTACGACAGCTCCAAGCTGGAAAGGAAACACCGCTGGGGCTATTTCCCCTCCGTCTCCGCCGGCTGGACGGTCAGCAACGAGCCGTTCATGCAGAACGTCAAGCGGGCCCTTTCCCTGTCCTTCATGAAGCTGCGCGCTTCCTGGGGTGTGAACGGTAACGTCAACGCCCTGGGCGAGTACCAGTACGCTTCCGTCCTGGAAAGCTCTTCCGACTATGGCAACAACCTGGACGGCACCTTCCTGGTGGGCGTCCGCCCTTCGAAGATCCTTTCGAACCATGGCATCCGCTGGGAGACTTCCCGCCAGGTGGACGTGGGTCTCGACCTCCGCATGTTCAAGGAGCGGCTGACCTTCTCCGTGGACTGGTACAACAAGGACACGCATGACCTGCTGACCCGCACGACGGCTCCGGGCAACACCGGCGCGGAGTACGTCTACGTCAACGCCGGTCTCGTGAACAACCACGGCACCGAGTTCGAGCTGGGCTGGAAAGACAGCATCGGCGACTTCAACTATGGCATCAGCGCCAACCTCTCGACGGTCCACAACAAGGTCGTCAAGGGTACTTCCCCCGACCGCGTCCCCGGCCAGAAGATCTGGAGCTCCTACGACGTGACCTATTTCGAAGAGGGTTACCCGCTGTGGTATCTGCGCACCTTCATGGTGGACCATATCGACCAGGCCACCGGCGAAGCCGTCTACAAGGACTTCGACGGTGACGGCGCGATCACGCCGAACGACCGGGACTTCGCCGGCAGCGGCATTCCCGATTTCACCTACGGTCTCACGCTCAACATGTCCTACAAGGGCTTCGACCTCCTGGTGCTGGGTGCCGGTTCCCAGGGCGCCGAGCTGCTGTATGCCGTGACCCGTGCCGACGCCCTGCAGCAGAACACGCTCAAGTCGTTCTACACGGACGCCTGGAAGAACGCTTCTTCCACCGGCTACAGGTATCCGAAGCCGGATGCAAACGACAAGTACTACCGTACGTCCAACCTGCGCGTCTATGACGCCTCCTTCTTCAAGATCAAGCAGATCCAGCTTGGTTATAACGTGCCGCGCAAGCTGGTCAAGCGCATTGGCCTGAGTTCTCTCCGCGCCTACGTCTCCCTGGATGACTGGTTCACCTTCACGAAGTACCCGGGCCTGGATCCGGAGACGAGCCACGTCGGCTCCTCCGCCAGCGGTCTGGGTGTCGACTTCGGTTCCTATCCGATCTCCCGGAAACTGGTATTTGGTGTGAATGTATCGTTCTAAAACTTGCATCCGTATGAAAAGAATATATATAGCCCTTTCGTTCGCGGCGCTTGTCCTGACGACCGGCGCCTGCCAGAATAATCTCGATATTCCCCAGAAGAGCGTCCTGTCCTCCGAGGACTATTACACCCATGCCACCGCGGCCGAGGCGGAAGCCCTGATCGCCAGCGTGTACAAGCTGTATTGGGGCGGACGCGACGTGACCTGCGTCAACGGCATCGAGAAGATGCTCTTCCTGAACAGCCTCGACGACGACCATTATCCGGGCGGCGGCTCCTTCGCGGATGCCACGTACCAGTTCCAGGAAGCGGGTAACTACAATGTTACTTCCGCCGATACGGCACCGAAAATCATGTATAAAGGCGTCTACAGCGTCATCTACCATTGCAACCTGATCCTCGAGAAGATTCCCGAGACCTCCGACGCCAGGATCAACCGCGTCAAAGCCGAGGCCAACTTCCTCCGCGCCCTCGCGATGTTCGACGCCGTCCGTTGGTGGGGCACCCCGCCGCTCGCTGACCACCTGCTCACGCAGGACGAGTATTACCAGCCGAACACCCCGACCGACGAGTCCATCGCCTGGATCCTCGCGCAGATGAAGGATGCCGCTTCCAAGCTGCCTCCCATCGCGGGCAAGGGCCTGCAGGAAGCTTTCGGCGCCCGCCTCTCCAAGCACGCGGCGCTCGCTTTCCGCGGCAAGGTGGGCCTCTGGTACGGCCAGCAGACCAACGACAAGAAGATGTTGCAGGAGGCTGCCGCCGACCTCAACGAAGTGATCCAGTCGGGCCTCTACGGCCTCGTGGAGGACATGTTCATCCTGGAGCGCCCGATGGGCGACTTCTGCGAGGAGTACCTCTTCGAGCACAATTCCGCCGACAACGACGGCTTCCCGGGCAACCCGCAGAATGACCTCCGTCACATGTGGACCGGTTGGCCGGACGGCCTCGTGGCGCCGAACGACATCTACACCGGCTGGGGTTGGAACGCCGTATCGGGCGACTTCGGCCGCTTCCTGGAGGCGCACGAAGGCGGTATCGAGAAGCCGCGCTTCAAGTCCACCATCCACACCTACGAGCAGGTGCTGGCGATGGATTATCCGGAAGGGAAGACGCCCGGCGTGCTGCCCAAGGGCATCTGCCACAACGAGGGCTACTTCACCTACCGCGGCATCGCTTTCCTAAGCGACTTCTACGACATCCCGGGCTTCTGGAAGTATTCCCGCACCAATGCGGCCATGCTCCGCTACGCCGAAGTGCTGCTTCTCTACGCCGAGGCGAAGTTCCTCCTGGACAATGACGCCGACGGCAGCGGCCTGGCCGCCCTCAACGAGGTGCGCCGCCGCGCCCAGATCCCCGAGGTCTCCGCACTGACCTACCAGATCATCAAGGACGAGCGCCGCGCCGAGCTCTTCTATGAGCAGGAGCGCTTCTTCGACCTGGTGCGCTGGGGCGACGCTCCGGAGGCGCTCAAGAACAAGGGCAAGAAGCTTTACAAGTTTTACGGCTACAAGCCGGGCACCACGGAGTGGAACATCGAAGTAATCGACGGCACCGGCTCCGGCTGGCAGGACAAATACAAGCTCCTCCCGTTCCCGTTCGAGCAGACTTCCGCCAACCCCAACCTGAAGCAGAATCCGGGCTGGTGATGCTGAAAGTTTCTAATCCATTATAAAAGATGAAAATCAGAACACTCTTGTTTTATTGCTTTGCTGCCACGCTTTTCGCGTCCTGCGGCAACAATCCTTCCGCGCCGGTGGCATCCGAGCCGGTCAAGATCAAACCCGGTGAGCAGGCTCCGCTTGCGGACCCCGGCCAGAAGAATTTCGGCGGCATGATTTCCTCCGCTCCCCGGGATACGACCGGCATGGCCGAGCGCATGCGCCGGATGCGTGAGGAGCAGAACCGCATCCGCACCGTCCACTTCAACGACCTGTCGATGAGCGATCCGTTCATCTATCCGGATCCGGTCACGAAGACCTACTACCTGACCAGTTCCGGCGGCCGCCAGTACCGGAGCAAGGACCTGGTGATGTGGGAAGGTCCCTACAATGTGATCGACCTGACCGGCACCTGGTGCGAGAAGGCGGGCTTCGCCGCCGCGGCCGAGATCCATAAGATCGGCGATTACTACTACTATGCCGGTACGTGGAGCGACCACTCCGACCTCATCCAGCAGGTCCCGCGCCGCTACAACGTGCCCCACAACCAGACTTATCTGCTCCGCGCGGACAATCCCGAAGGTCCATTCGTGCCGTTCTCCGTCACTCCGGGTTATGACTATCAGCCCCATGAGTGGGACTGCATCGACGGAACGCTCTACGAAGAGGATGGTCACGTCTACATGATCTTTGTCCATGAATGGACGCAGATCATCGACGGCACGATGGACTATATCGAGCTCTCGAAGGACCTGACCCACACCATCTCCGAGTGGCCTGTGACCATGTTCCGGGCTTCCGAAGCTCCGTCCTGCGGCGAGATGAACGGCCTGGGCGAGGCTACCTTCGGCCTCAAGATGCCGGGTTGGGTGACCGACGGCCCGCAGATGTTCCGCACGCAGACCGGCAAGCTCGGCATGCTCTGGAGCACCTGGGGCAAGGAGCGTTACCTCCAGGAAGTCTGCTACTCCGAGTCCGGCACCATCGCCGGCCCGTGGGTGCAGGAGCCGGAGCCGTTCCTGGCCGACAACTCCGGCCACGGCATGCTCTTCCGCACCTTCGAGGGGGAGCTCCGCTATGTGGTCCATCATGTGGACGGAAACGGCCCGCGCAAGCCGCAGTACTGGACCGTCGACGACTCCGGCGACAAGCTGAAGCTCGGCAAGCGGATCATCGTCCCCGACAACCGTTAGTAGTTTCTTATATAAGTTTTTTCAGTTAAAAAGGCAGGAGGCACCCGTGAGGGCGCCTCCTGTTATTTTAAACGGGGACGGAGCTACTCGTCTCCTCCATCCTCTTCTTCCGTGACCAGTTTGATCTTCCTGCTGGTGTGGTTGCCCTTTACGGTTCCGTCTTCGACGTCGGCGGCGACGCTCTCGATGTCATAATACAGGGCGATCGGCCATCCCGTGTCAAGGTGGACCTCCTCGGAGAGCGTTTCTTCCAGGCGGGCCTCCAGGTTGACATCTTTCTCGAATTGCTCGCAGAAGTCCTCATAGCTCAAGGCGTCGGGTTCTTCAACCTGTAATTTGTACACGAAATCCTGGAGTAACTTGCGCATGCCCTCGTTTCCGTCCGCTGATTTGTAGAGGACGGCGGAATATTCGTCGGTCAGTTCTTGGTCTGCCCAGAAACAGACTGTCATGGGGACCGTGCCGATGATGGTGGCGTATTGGTCGTCGTAGCTATACGTGTCGCCCAGCGTCAGGCGGGAACCGTGGAAGAACAGAAGGTCGGATAGGTCTCGCGCGCACAGCTTGATGAGGTAGGTCGGATCCTCGAGTTTCCCTTTCATGAAATCGGCGAAGCTTTTCTCGGTCGGGAAGATGGCTTTGCTGTCCTTGGCAAGACTCCGGTAGTAACCTTTTGTCAGGGACGGGATGATCTGCTGAAGCCTCCCGTAGAACTCGTCTTCGTCCTCCATGCGCAGGAATACGCCCAGTTCGTTGGTCTTGACCCGATAGTTCAGGCGGGGCAGCGCGGCCCGGTCCTCAGGCGACAGGACGAGCCCCAGCACGGAGCCGAGGAGGTTGTCGTTGGTGACAGAAAGCGTATAGGTGGAGTCCGTTGCGTCGACAACTTCGATATGGAGCAGACTGGAGAAGGAAGAGACCAGCGTTTCTTCTTCGTTCTGGCCGATGCTGAACTTTTCCTCGGTGATTGTATAGTCGACAGAATCACCGACTTCCCAGTATGCGACGATCTGGACGGTAGAATCCGGCATCATCTGCGCGGCGGCCTTTCCCGGCACGAGAAGCGCAGCCAGGAGCGGCAGGAGATAGTAAAGTTTTTTCATGTGTATGTGGAAAATATCGGACAAATGTAGCAATTAAATAACAAGACGCCTTGCTTCTTTGCTGAAAATAATTTTAATTTGTATAACAAGCGCAAGAGAACAATCAAATTCTATAAATATGACTCAAGAGACAATCGACCGTTACGTCTCGCCGGACTGCGAGGTGGTGGAAATCAAACCGGAGGGCCTAATCGCCAAAAGCCCAGACTACGATGACGCCCATGAGATAGACTAAACGGGCAACAAAAAAAAGTCAGATTCCTGAAGGGATCTGACTTTTTTGTGGAGCGGAAAACGGGGCTCGGACCCGCGACCTCAACCTTGGCAAGGTTGCGCTCTACCAACTGAGCTATTTCCGCAAAACCCTATTGCTTAGCGTTGGGATTGCAAAGGTAGACACTTTTTTTGAAATAGCAAACATTTTTTAAATTTTTTTAGCTGACATTTTGTCAGTGGCTCAAGATTTGAGCGCTAGACAGTCGACCCACTAACGGGCCGACGATTTTATTATGGGAAACAGCAAGTACGAATTCTTAAGCAAGTATGCCGTAGACCTCAATGAGGCCGCGGCCAAAGGGAAGCTCGACCCGGTCATCGGCCGTGACGAGGAAATCCGTCGCGTGCTGCAGATCCTGAGTCGTAGAACCAAGAACAACCCGATCCTGGTCGGTGAGCCGGGCGTTGGCAAGACCGCCATCTCCGAGGGCATCGCCACCAAGATCGTCAACGGGCAGGTGCCCGAGAACCTCAAGAGCCGCAAGGTCTTCTCCCTGGACATGGGCGCGCTGATCGCAGGCGCCAAGTACCAGGGCGAATTCGAGGAGCGGCTCAAGGGAGTCGTCAAGGAAGTCGTGGACAGCGAAGGCGAGATCATCCTGTTCATCGACGAGATCCACACGCTGGTCGGAGCGGGCCGCTCCTCCGGCGCCATGGACGCCTCCAACATCCTGAAACCCGCGCTCGCGCGTGGCGAACTGCGCACCATCGGCTCCACCACCCTGGACGAGTACCAGAAGTACTTCGAGCAGGACAAGGCCCTGGAGCGCCGATTCCAGAAAGTCATGGTGGACGAGCCGTCTCCGGCCGAGTCCATCGCCATCCTGCGTGGCCTGAAGGAGAAATACGAGACCCACCACCGGGTGAGCATCGAAGACGACGCGCTCATCGCGGCCGTCAACCTCAGCCACCGCTACATCAACAACCGTTTCCTGCCGGACAAGGCCATCGACCTCGTGGACGAGGCCGCCGCCAAGCTCCGTCTGGAGATGAACTCCGTCCCGGAGCCCATCGACATCCTGGACAGCAAGATCCGCCAGCTGCAGATCGAGAAGGAAGCCGTGGGACGCGAGGGCGTGAGCCTCAAGGCCGAGAAGATCGAGGATGAGCTGCGCGAGGCGAAGGCCGAGCGCGACGCCCTCGCCAAGCGCTGGAACGAGGAAAAGGGCATCGTCACGGAGCTCAACAACACCCGCCAGCAGATCGAGGACTACAAGCGCGAGGCCGACATCGCCGAGCGCGCGGGCGACTACGGCAAGGTGGCGGAGATCCGCTACGGCAAGCTCTCCGCCGCGCAGAAGCGCATCGAAGAGCTGTCCGCCCGCCAGGCCGCCATCAAGGACCCGATCATCACCGAAGCGGTCACGCCGGGCGACATCGCCGAGGTCGTGGCCCGCTGGACCGGCATCCCGGTGGCGCGGATGATGGAGAGCGAGAAGGAGAAGCTCCTGCGGATGGAATCCGAACTGCACAAGCGTGTGGTCGGCCAGGACAAGGCCATCGCGGCCGTGTCCGACGCCGTGCGCCGCAGCCGCGCCGGCCTGTCCAACGAGCACCGTCCCATCGGCTCGTTCCTCTTCCTGGGCACCACGGGCGTGGGCAAGACCGAGCTCGCGAAGGCCCTCGCGGAGTTCCTGTTCAACGACGAGGCGATGATGACGCGTATCGACATGAGCGAGTACCAGGAGAGCCATACCGTCAGCCGCCTGATCGGCGCCCCTCCGGGATACGTCGGCTACGACGAGGGCGGCCAGCTGACCGAGGCCGTGCGGCGCAAGCCCTACTCGGTGGTGCTGCTCGACGAGATCGAGAAGGCGCATCCGGACGTGTTCAACATCCTCCTGCAGGTGCTTGACGACGGCCGTCTGACCGACAACAAAGGCCGTACGGTGGACTTCAAGAACTGCATCCTCATCATGACCTCCAACCTCAAGGAGGAGGAGCTCCGCCTTCGGATGCGGCCCGAGTTCCTGAACCGTATCGACGAGATCGTGGTCTTCGACGCCCTGACCCCGGACGACATCCGGCAGATCGTGCGCATCCAGATGGAGATCCTGCGCCAGAAACTCGAGTCCGAGAACGTCGTGCTCACCTACACGCCCGCCTTCGAGGACGCGATGGTGAAGGACGGCTACGACCCGGTCTTCGGCGCCCGTCCGGTCAAGCGGCTGATCCAGCGCGAGCTGGTCAACCAGCTGGCCCGGGAGATCCTGGAAGGCAAGATCCACAAGGATTCCGCCATCGAGGTGGACTGCGTGGACGGCCAGACGGTCCTGCGCAACAAATGAAAAAAGCCCGGAGCGATTGCTTCGGGCTTTTTCATTTTGATCTGCGATCCTACTCGGTCGGGGCGTCCTGCTGGATCGGGGCGGCCGGGAACTCGGGTTGGGCGTCGTTCGCCACATTCTCGATCTGGTCGGTCACGTCGATGGCGGTGCCGTTGGTGCCGGTCGTGAAGGAGGAGAAGATGGAGAGAATGAGGATGAAGGCGACGAGACCCCACGTGAACTTCTCGAGGGCGTCGGCGGTCTGGCGGACACCGAAGGTCTGGTTGCCTGCCACGAAGTTGCTGGCCATACCCTCACCCTTGCCATTCTGAAGCAGCACCACGATGATGAGCAGAAGGGCAGCGAGAATGATCAGCACGGTCAAAATCACAAACAATGCATTCATATTCAGTTGTCTTTTTTGTTTATTTCGTCAATAAGGGCTGCAAAGTAAACACTTTTTTCCGGATATCGCAAAATAAGTTGGGAATAAATGTCGATCGCTTCCTGCGAATAGCCCTGTTCGAGATATATTCCGGCCAGCGTTTCGGTATAGAAATTCATATCCTGCCCGGCCGGCTCGGCGGGCGCCGTCTCGGTGAAACCTTCCGAGCGCGCCTTGGCGGCGAAGCGGGAGAAGACGCCGTCTGAGTCGGTGCGGGCCTTCTCGTACTGGTCCTGGGAGAAATAGTCGCCGCCGACCACATAGACGCGGCGCTGCTTCCGCGGCTCGTCCTGCGCGGAGATGAAGGCGTCTGCGAGCCGCCGGGCGTCCTTGTCGGAGCAGTCCACGGTGCGGCCGGCGCGCAGCAGGGCCGCGAGCACCCCGCGGTCGCCCAGATGCAGGGCGGTCTCGGCGATCTGGAGGTCGGAGAGGGCGCCGGCGCCGGACATCCGGCGGCAGAGCTCCATCCGGGCGCCGCCGTACCAGGGATACAGGGCGATCACGCCGGAGAGTTCCTCCAAGGTGAGTTTATGAATGTCTATCGGATTTACCATTGGGCAACTGTAGCGTTGAAAATGTCGTCGCAGAGCGCGTCGATGATCTCCTTGCACAGGTCGGACTCGACGGACTCAAGCGACAGGTCGGACTTGAATTCGGCGTATTGGGAGAAACTCTTGTCGCTGAAATCGTCCTCGGGATATTTGCGGTTGGTGAAGCTCACGCGGATGCCGACGGTCAGCCGGCTGAGCTCGGCCCTTTCGGAGGCCGAGATGGCGGAGGCGTTGACGTTGTAGGCCGAGATCTCGCCGACAATCTCCAGGTCGGCGTCCTGCTCCACCTGCTCCAGGCGGGTCATCTGGCGGAATTTGGTGCGCAGCGCCTCGGTGAGGTCGTTGCTCAGCGTCGGGTTGACCTTCTGGGCCTTGTATTCGAACAATTCGATGTGGATGGTGTGGACGTCGCTCTGGATCGAGGTGCCGGAGAAGGAATAGATGCCGCAGCCGCCGGCGCAGAAAGCGGCGGCGACCAGGATCAGGAAGCGGGAAACGGCCTTTCTCATGCTCTCTTTCCTTTTTCTTTCCACTCCGCGAGCTTGCGGTAGATGGTGCGCTCCGAGATGCCCAGCTCCGCGGCGGCCGGCTTGACCTTGCCGCCGTGCTTGGCGAGGGCGCGCTCGATCAGCTCGTCGCTGGCCTTGCGGATGGAGATACCGTCGAGCGACGGCTCCGGCTCGGAGAGCTGCTCCTCGGGCTCGTCGGAGGGCATGGGGGCGTAGTGCGGCAGCGCCGTCGGCATCGGCTGCTGCGCGGCGCCGCCGGCGTTGACGATTTCCTTGAGGCGGTCGACCTCCTGCTTGAGGTCGAGCAGGGCCTTGATGATCATCTGCTTGTCGCTGTCGGACATGCTTCCGCCGGCGGAAGCGGGACCGGTGGTGGCGGGCAGCATCGAGTCCTTCTCGTCCGGCAGGTAGCGCATCAGCGCCGCCGGGCCGAGCTCGATGCGCTCGGAGCCGGGCGTGACGGGACGCGACTCCAGGGCCGTGACCGTCTCGGCGACGTTCTTCAGCTGGCGGATGTTGCCGGGCCAGCGGTAGGCGGTCAGCATCGAGATGGCGTCGTGGTTGAGGTTGACCTTGCAGAGGTTGTAGCGCTCGGAGAAATCCGAGGTGAACTTGCGGAACAGCAGGTAGATGTCGTCCTTGTTGCGCTCGCGCAGGGCGGGCATCTGGATCTGGATGCCGGTGAGCCGGTAGTAGAGGTCCTCGCGGAACTTGCCCGTGGCCACGGCGTAAGCCAGGTTGACGTTGGTCGCGGCGATCACGCGCACGTCGGTCTTCTCCACCTTGGAGGAGCCGACCTTCATGAATTCGCCGTTCTGCAGGACGCGCAGCAGCAGGGCCTGCGTCTCGCGCGGCAGCTCGCCGATCTCGTCGAGGAAGAGGGTGCCGCCGTCGGCCTCCTCGAAGTAGCCCTTCCGTTCGCCGATGGCGCCCGTGAAGGCCCCCTTCTCGTGGCCGAACAGCTCGGCGTTGATGGTCCCCTCGGGGATGGCTCCGCAGTTGACTGCCAGATATTTGCCGTTCTTGCGCCGGCTGAACTGGTGGATGATCTGCGGGATCGTCTCCTTGCCGACGCCGCTCTCGCCCGTGATCAGGACGGTGAGGTCCGTGGGAGCCACGGCCACCGCCGTCTCGAGGGCGCGGTTGAGCCCGGCGTCATTGCCGATGATGTCGTATTTATTCTTGAGCCGCTGGAGTTCTTGCATTTCCATAGAAAGCAAAGTTAAGGATTATTTTTTATATTTGTAAACTGATTATTGTCCACTAACGACTAACCATGTTGAAAATGAGAAGTTTCCTTAAAATCTTCATTCTGGGCGCCGCCGTCGTTGCGGCTGCCGGTTGTTCCAAGTCCCGCGCCGAGCAGATGAAGCTGGCCGAAAAGCTGCAGATCGACTGCACGCCCGAGGTCCTCGCTCTCGTCGGCGACCAGATCCCCGTGGACCTGGCCGTAACATATCCTGACGGTTATTTCCATCCCAAAGCCCTGCTCGAAGTGACGCCCGTGCTGGTCTACGCCGGCGGCGAGGAGCAGAAGGGCCCGACCTTCGTCTATCAGGGCGAGAAGGTCCTCGACAACTACAAGGTCGTCGCCAAGTCCGGCGGCACCGTCAAGGAGCATTTCGCCTTCGATTATGAAGAGGGCATGGAGCAGGCCTACCTCGAGCTGCGCGGCGTCGCGCGCTACAAGGACAAGGAGATCGCCATCCCGGCGGTCAAGGTGGCCGACGGCACGGTCGTGACCCAGCTGCTCGCGGAGGCGGACGGCGAATACAGCTACAAGAAGGACAACTACCAGGCCGTCCTGCACGAGCAGACCGAGGGCCAGGTGATGTATGACTACAACTCCGCCACCATCAAGGGCAGCGAGCTCCGCTCCCGCTCGATCAAGGAGCTGCAGGCCGCGCTCGAGGCCATCGAGGCCGATCCGCGCTACACGGTCCGCGGCACCAGCGTCGTGGCCTACGCTTCGCCGGAAGGCGGCGAGGCCTACAACGCCAAGCTCTCCGACAAGCGCGCCGCCTCCGCCCAGAAGGCCTGGAGCAAGGTTACTGGCGAGAAGGCCCCCGACAACCTGGAGGTGCGCAGCATCGGCCAGGACTGGGAGGGCTTCCGCGAGGCCGTCGAGAATTCCGACATCGAGGACAAGGACCTGATCCTGCGCGTGCTGTCGATGTACAGCGATCCCGCCGTGCGCGAGAGCGAGATCAAGAACATGTCCAAGGTCTATACCGAGATCAACAAGAACGTCTTCCCGGAGCTGCGCCGCGCCCGCTTCATCACGGAGCTGGACTACCAGAACTTCTCCGACGAGGAGCTGGTCGAGCTCTCGCAGAAGGCCATTGACGTCCTCGACGAGGAAGGCCTGCTCCGCGTGGCCTCCATCACCGACAACGCCGCCCGCAAGGCCGAGCTCTACGAGAAGGCCGTCCAGAAGTACGCTTCCGACCGCGCCCGCTTCAACCTGGCTTGCCTCGCGCTGGATGACCGTCGTCCCGACGCCGCCGCGAAGTATCTCGACGCCATCAAAGACCAGGACGCCGCCGTGCTCAACGCCAAGGGCGTCGTGGAGCTGCAGCGCGGCGACCGCAAGGCTGCCGCCGACTGGTTCCGCAAGGCCGGCACCGGCGAGGCCAAGGCCAACCTGGGACTGGTCGAGCTCCTGGACGGCAATTATGACGCTGCCGCCAAGCGGCTCGAAGGCGTGCACGGCGTCAACGGCGCCATCGCCAGCCTGCTGGCCGGCCGCATCGACGAGGCCGAGGCCCGCGTCACCTGCAAGTGCGCCCGTGCCGAGTATGTCCGCGCCATCATCGCCGCCCGCAGGGGCGACGCCGAGGGCGTGCGCACGCACCTGGCCAACGTGGAAGCCAAGAGCAAGGCCCTTTATGAGAAGTCCCGCAAAGATGTAGAGTTCGCGAAATTCAGATAGTTAGCTGATCGGAATTTTGCTATTTACAAGATTTTGCGTATATTTGCAGCCCCCAAAATAAGGGGGCTTTTTATAATTTATTTATTAACAACTATTTATGCCTACAATTCAACAATTGGTTCGCAAAGGACGCGAGGTTATCGAGGTCAAGTCGAAATCTCGTGCGTTGGATGCTTGCCCTCAGAAGCGTGGCGTATGCCTGAGAGTCTATACGACGACTCCCAAGAAGCCGAACTCCGCTATGCGTAAGGTCGCGCGTGTACGTCTCACGAATTCCAAAGAGGTCAATGCTTACATTCCGGGCGAGGGACACAACCTGCAGGAGCACTCCATCGTGCTCGTGCGCGGTGGTCGTGTCAAGGACCTCCCTGGTGTACGTTACCACATCCTCCGCGGTGCTTTGGATACTGCCGGCGTGGAAGGACGGACCCAGTCCCGTTCGCTCTACGGCGCCAAGAGGCCGAAGTAATTGCGGAAGAATGAGGTTTAAATTTTAATTTTTCACATTTACCATGAGAAAAGCAAAGCCTAAGAAGAGGATTCTACTTCCTGATCCTAAGTTTCACGACACGCAGGTTACCCGCTTCGTGAACAATCTGATGTTACAGGGGAAGAAGAGTATCGCGTATTCTATTTTTTACGATGCCATTGATATGGTAGGCGAGAAGATGAAAGATTCTGACAAGGCTCCTCTGGATATTTGGAGGAAGGCGCTCGAGAACGTGACCCCGCAGATCGAGGTCAAGTCCCGCCGTATCGGCGGCGCCAACTTCCAGGTGCCTACCGAGTTGCGCCCTGAGCGGAAGGTTTCTCTCTCCATGAAGAATATGATCGCCTTCGCCCGTAAACGTTCCGGCCGCTCGATGGCAGAAAAGCTCTGTGCCGAGATTATCGCTGCTTACAACAATGAAGGTGGCGCCTTCAAGCGGAAGGAAGACATGCACAAGATGGCCGAGGCCAACAAGGCCTTCGCTCATTTCCGCTTTTAATTGAATAAGTAAGTTAGTTAGATGGCCAAAAGAGACCTTAAGTACACACGTAACATCGGCATCATGGCACACATCGATGCCGGCAAGACCACTACGTCCGAGCGTATTCTCTACTACACCGGAAAGACCCACAAGATCGGTGAGGTCCACGAAGGTGCTGCCACGATGGACTGGATGGTTCAGGAGCAGGAGCGCGGTATTACCATCACTTCTGCTGCCACCACCGCTTTCTGGCACTACAACGGGGATACCTATCAGATCAACCTGATCGACACTCCGGGCCACGTGGACTTCACTGTCGAGGTGGAGCGTTCGCTCCGCGTGCTCGACGGTACCGTGGCTACGTTCTGCGCCGTGGGGCGCGTTCAGCCTCAGTCCGAGACGGTTTGGCGTCAGGCGGACAAGTATCGTGTGCCCAAGATTGCCTATGTTAACAAGATGGACCGTGTCGGTGCTGACTTCCTCGCCTGTGTCGAGGAGATCAAGACCAAGCTCGGTGCCACGGCAGTTCCTATCTGCCTCCCGATCGGTTCGGAGGAGAGCTTCAAGGGAATTGTCGACCTGATCGCCATGAAGGCGATTGTCTATGATCCCAGCGACGCCCTGGTCAACTATCAGATCCAGGACATCCCTGCGGACATGCAGGACATCGTCGCCCTCTGGCACGACAAGTTGATCGAGTCCGCCGCCGAGTGCGACGACGCCCTGATGGACAAGTACTTCGAGAGCCCCGAATCCATTACGGAGGAGGAGGTGATCGCTGCGCTCCGCAAGGGCACCATCGCCATGCAGATCGTTCCGGCCTGCTGCGGTTCCTCGTTCAAGAACAAGGGTGTCCAGTTCCTGCTGGACGCCGTGATGCGCTACCTCCCTTCGCCGCTGGATATCGGCGCCACGAAGGCTACCAACCTGGCCAATGACCAGGAAATGCACCTCGAGCCCAAGGCTACCGAGCCGTTCTGCGGTCTTGTCTTCAAGATCGCCACGGATCCGTTCGTGGGCCGTCTGGCGTATATCCGCGTCTACTCCGGTCACCTCGACGCCGGTTCCTACGTGCTCAACTCCCGTTCGGGCAAGAAAGAGCGCGTGGCCCGTCTCTACCAGATGCACTCCAACCACCAGAACCCGATCGAGTTCGTGGAGGCTGGCGACATCTGCGCGGCGGTCGGCTTCAAGGACCTCCGCACGGGTGATACCATCTGCGCGGAAGACCACCGTTACTCCCTTGAGTCCATGGAGTTCCCCGATCCTGTGATCGGTATCGCCGTGGAGCCCAAGACTCAGAAGGACCTCGACAAGCTGGGCGTCGCGCTCGGCAAGCTCGCCGAGGAGGATCCTACCTTCACCGTCAAGTCCGACCCGGATACGGGCCAGACCGTCATCAGCGGTATGGGTGAGCTCCACCTCGACATCATCGTCGACCGTCTGCGCCGCGAATTCGGTGTGGAGATCAACCAGGGCGCACCCCAGGTTAACTACAAAGAGGCGATCACCACTTCCGTCCAGCACCGTGAGGTGTTCAAGAAGCAGACGGGCGGTCGTGGCAAATTTGCTGATATTATCGTCGAGATCGGACCCGCCGACGAGGGCGTCACCGGTCTTCAGTTTGACAACCAGGTCAAGGGCGGCAACGTGCCCAAGGAGTTCGTTCCCTGCGTTCAGAAGGGCTTCGAGTCCGCGATGGCGAACGGCGTCCTGGCCGGTTATGAGGTCCCTGCTCTGAAGGTGACGCTCCTGGACGGTTCCTTCCACCCTGTGGATTCCGACCAGCTGTCCTTCGAGCTGGCCGCGCGTATGGCTTTCCGTCACGCCTGCCCCAAGTGCAAGCCTGTCATCCTGGAGCCTATCATGAACCTCGAGGTCGTGACCCCGGAGGATTATATGGGCGACATCGTCGGTGACCTCAACCGTCGCCGTGGACAGATTGTCGCTATGGACTCCACCACCAACGGTGCCCGTATCGTGAAGGCCTTCGTCCCCCTCTCCGAGCAGTTCGGTTATGTCACCGTGCTCCGTACCCTGTCTTCCGGCCGGGCCACCAGCACGATGTCTTTCGACCACTACGCCGAGGTCCCTGCCACCATGGCCAAGGACATCGTGGAGAAGAGCGGTTACAAGACGCCGTCTGACGACGAATAGTATTGAATGAAAAAAAGCATTTTGATATGAGCCAGAAAATTAGAATCAAACTCAAGTCTTTCGACCATATGCTCGTGGACAAGTCCGCGTCCAAGATTGTCGAGACCGTGAAGTCTACTGGTGCCAAGGTGAATGGTCCCATTCCCCTTCCGACCAACAAGAAGATCTTCACCGTCAACCGCTCGACCTTCGTCAACAAGAAGGCCCGCGAGCAGTTCGAGCTCGACTCCTACCGCAGACTTCTCGACATCGAGGACTCCAACGCCAAGACGGTGGACGCCCTGATGAAGCTTGAGCTCCCCTCCGGCGTGGAGGTCGAGATCAAGGTCTGAGCCTGATCGGCACACAGATTTCGATGAGTGCAGGGTCGCCCTTGGGTGATCCTGCGCTTTCGGTCCCTTAGCTCAGTTGGTTAGCAGCAGCTGACTCATAATCAGCGGGTCGCAGGTTCAAGTCCTGCAGGGACCACGACGCTAAGAAAGCGCCCGCCAGACGGCGGGCGTTTTCGCGTCGTGGCCCCTTGGGCTCTTGATCCATTGGGGGGCGTTCCCCCCAAACCCCCTGCGTCGCGGGGCTCCGAAGATCAATATAAACGAGAAAACTCCTAAGTATTTAGGGGTTTTCGTTTTTTTTCTACCTTTGTAGAGAAAGTGCCAACTCAGAAAATAATACACAACTATGAAAAAATGGATTTTTGCAATTCTGCCAGCCCTTCTGGCCGTCTGCTCCTGCGGCGGGAACAAAACTGAGGATCCTGCCCCGCGTGATCTCCGAAACGGGAAAGTAGTCGTCATCTTTGAGAATTGTCCGCCTCAGATGAGTACGGGGAAATTCGGTAGTAACTTGTCCCATGCGTTCCATGCTACCATTGCGTATATAGACAATAACGGAGATCTGGTGAGGTTTGATCCTAGACGGAAAGGTCGGGATACACTCGAAATCCCAACCCGAAATGGATATGCAGAGATGCAACATATATATCAGGTGGCTGAACAGGAGTATTATTACCTGTCGGAGGGCGATACAGCCCTTGTGAGGTATGATCATACGACAGGCAGACCATACTTGACCAGCCTGGTCTATGAGGAGAAGACGGACCTTTATAACCTGCCATACACATTGCCTGAAGCGGTTCAGGACAGGGATTACTATATTGAGACGGTCTTGACCGATTTCCACTATACGCTGGCTTTCAATTATTTCCATGACAAAACAAAGCAGGCCAGGTTTCCGTCTTTGAAAGAGAAACAGCGTTCCCTTTATGTGGACCTGGATTCTCTAGCTATAGTATATGACCGGTATCAGGCGGCGCTTAAGGCAGAAATAGATTCTCTTTATCGAGCAAAGACCATCGACGAAACGTATTACCGATATCTTTCCCACCGCTTCTTCCCGAAGGAACGTATAGCGCCGGACGCGCTGGTCCGATCAGACAGTTTGATGCGTTTTGTCTCAAATTATTATGAAGTCCTGCATAACAATAATGTAAATATCTTCATTGGGGACAACACGCAGAAAGCTTTCAATGCAATTGCGCGTGACACCACATATGGCCCCCTGGCCCGGAAAGGGATGTTGAAACATCTGCTTATTAATAAAATACTGACCGATGAGTCTGGTTATGTGCATTATCCGAAGGAACTCAAGGCCCGGTATATCAATAAATACACGGAGATTACGGGTGATTCGACGGTGGTCCAACAGATCCGGAAAAACGACGTTTCGATCGCTTCCCTGAAGTCCGTCCTGCCGCTCGAGCGCGTGGACGGCGAAAAAACCGGCCTGGAGAAACTCCTGGAGCGTTATCGGGGGAAAGTGGTCTACGTGGATTTCTGGGCATCGTGGTGCGGACCCTGCGTGGGACAATTCCCTGCAGCCCGGGAGCTGCATAAGCGGATGGCCGGGAAAGACGTCGTGTATATTTTCATTTCGAGCGACACGAGCCGGAAGAGTTGGCAGGAAGTGGTCAGGAAGCATTCCGATCTCCTGGCCGGATCCTACCGGATCCTGGATGTCGACGCCGACTTCCTGAAAGAAATCCGCCTGGAGAGGATACCTCGTTACCTGATCTATGGGCGGGACGGCAAGCTCGTGGACCTGGACGCTCCCCGGCCGACCGATAAGGAGATTGACGAGACGTTGATGGCGGCCTTGAACAGGTAACCGTTGGAATAGTGCGGGGGAATGTGTAACTTTGCTTCATGAGAATTCCGCCATCGAAGCGCAAAATCTTGATCGGGGCCACGGCAGCTGTGCTCGTGGGCCTGATTGCGTCTCTTTTTCATCTGGATAAATTCTGGAATTTTGTCGGGGGCGTTGCCGTCATGTATGTCATTGTTTCGCTGGGGTCGTTGATCCCTTCCCGCCGCGAGCGCCGGAAGAAGGGCCTTTGGGAAGAAGACGATTTCGGCCTGTTCGAGCGTCTCTACGAGGCGCTTTCCGAGCGGACCCATGGCGGCACCGACTTGTCTGCGCTCAATGAGCATGAGAAGGTGTTCCTGACGATGGCGCAGCTGGAGGAGAACATCGGATTCTTCTCCGAGTATTTCACCAAATTCCGTGGTGTATACAATGACCTCTTGGTCCCGTCCGCCGAGGCCGTAGGCAGCCCGGAGATCGCGGAGATCTGCAAGCGGGTGCTGGAGCTCTATGCGGGATATACGGGGACGGAGGAAGGGCTGGACGATCTGTTCGAGGAGTGTACCGATGACTTCCATGACGTGGACGACGATCCCCTGGAGCTGTGCGCGCAATACGCGCGGGATCATAAGGAGAGCTTCAGGGAATAATGGCAGATCCTCCCTTTCGCTGGCGTGGCAAGCGATTTGCATCTGGGAGACAGGACAAACCTAATAATCAAAATAATGAAAAAGTTTCGAATCTTTTCCCTTATGACGGCTCTCGGAATCGCCGCTTCTCTTCTGTTTGGCTCTGTTGACGCTTCTGCGCAAGGCTACCTCGGTGGCTCTCTCAGCTTCAGAAGCAGTTCTTCTTCAACCTCGAATGGTTCAAGCGCTAGCGCTACTACGTTTACCATTGCGCCCGATCTCGGGTGGTTTGTCGGAGACAAATGGGCCGTCGGTATCCGTCCTACGGTCGGATTCGGCTCGTCCAATGCTTTTGCGGTGGGGATCAATCCGTATGCCCGGTACCAGTTCCTTGCCCTTGACAGCTTCGGTATTTGGGCCGAGGCGGATCCGATGTTCAATTACTCGAAAGCATCGGGGGTCCATTCGACGACTTACGGCGTGGAACTCATGCCCGTCCTTACGTATGAGCTGAACGACCATATTCTCCTGGAAAGCCGGCTCAACCTGTTCTCCCTTTCCGTGATGGGGTCCCACACGGCCTCCGACGACGGCCAGGACCGGAGCATCTTCTCCGCCGGCCTGTCCGCCACCACCAAGAACATTGCCGGGTCCTTGGGAGATATAACCATCGGATTCCTCTACAGGTTCTAGCCTGTCTTTCTGCCGGGATTGCGGAGAGGCGACCGGAATGATGACGATTCCCGCCCGTGGCAAGCGTTTTGCAATAGGGAGGGGAAATTAAATCTTAAGATATGAAAGCTAAGAGATTCTTCCTTATCCTGCTCGCTGCGGGGATGACGTTGACCGGATGCGGCAACAGAGTCGTCGTCTCCGGCCAGCAGGCCATCAAGTTGGATTATGATGTCCACTCCAGCCAGTGGCAGCTCAATGACGGTTACTACAGCGCCACCCTGGACGTTTCGGATATCACTCCCTCGGTGGTGAAACATGGCAAGGTGGACGTCGCCCGCCGCTATCCTGGCGAAGGCGAGGGTGGCAGCGACGTCTGGACGCCGCTGCCCTGCATGCAGACCAATGTCGAGGACGTGGACGGGACCAGTGTCTATTTCACCACTTTCGTGGATTATGAATGGATGGAAAGGACCGTCAACGTCTTTGTGACGGCCTCGGACCTGTACACGGGCCATGTCCCGCCGACGATGCACTTCCGGGTCTTCGTCACCAAGTAAGGCCCTCCCGGAATAAAGCGGTGCGGATGAGCTCTGGCTCACCCGCACCGTCTTTTTTGTATTTCTCTTTATCGGTACTCCTCGTACTCGGGCATCGCGAGCTGGGAGAGGAAGTCCTTGAGCTTCTCCTCGTCGCGCGGGCAGATCATCAGCACGTCTTCCGTGTCCACGACGATGAAGTCCTTGAGGCCGCGGACGGCCAGGAGCTTGTCGTCGCGGGTGGAGTAGACGATGTTGTCGGAGCTGTCCTTGAGCAGGCGGCGGGCCGTCCGGTTGAGGGCGTTGCCCTGGTCGTCATGGTAGGCGAGGTAGTCGTAGAGCGACTCCCAGTTTCCGATATCGGCCCAGCGGAACTCGGCGGGGTAGACCCAGGCGTTGTCCGTCTTTTCCATCACGGCGTAGTCGATCGAGGTGCGGGGCATGTCGGTGTAGATGCGCTCCAGGAAGGCTTTCTGGTTGTCGGTGTCGAGGACCTCCTGCCAGCCCTTCCAGAGGTGGGTGATCTCCGGAGCGTGTTTCTCCAGCTCCTGGCGGATGGCGTCGGCGCGCCAGACGAAGATACCGGAGTTCCAGAGGAACTCGCCGGTGTCGATGAAGACGCGCGCGAGTTCGGGATCCGGCTTCTCGGTGAAGGTCTTGGTCTTGACGGGCTGGCCCTTTTCGGGCTTGCCCGCCATCTGGATGTAACCGAAGTTGGAATCGGCGCGGGTCGGGATGACGCCGAGGGTGATCAGGGCGTCGGACCCGGCGGCATAGGCGAGCGCGTCCGAGAGCGTCTTGTTGAATGCGTCGTGGCGCGCGATGGCATGGTCGGAAGGCGTCACCACGCAGATGGCGTCCGGGTCGCGCTTGAGGATCACGTAGGTGGCGAAAGCGATGCAGGGCGCCGTGCTGCGGTTGTACGGCTCGAGCAGCAGGTTCTCCTCGCGCAGCTCGGGAAGGTGCGCCCGGACCTGCTCGCGGTAGCGCTCCAGGCTGACGACGAGGATGTTCTCTTCCGGGATGATGACCTTCATGCGGTCATAGGTGCGGCGCAGGAAGGAGCGGCCCTGGATGCTGAAATCCAGGAACTGCTTGGGCATTCCGGTGCGGCTGATGGGCCAGAAGCGGGACCCGATCCCGCCGGCCATGATTATACAGTAGTGGTGGTTATTAAGCATAAAGTGGTATAAAGGCGTTCGGATAATACTCTATTTCAAAGTCTGCGCCAGTCCCGAAGAAAACGACGGACATCACGTCGAAAATAATCTCCAGGTCGGCGGGCAGGCCCTTCCGGTCCGCGGAGCGCAGGAAGGCGTTGGCGGCGGCGACCATCCGCCGCTGCTTGTCGCGCCGGACGTTCTGCTCCGGCTCCGCCATCACCGGCGCCACGCGGCTCTTGACCTCCACGATGTGGAGTTCGTTGCCCAGCAGGGTAATGATGTCCAGCTCGAGGTGGCCGTTGCGCCAGTTACGCGCGAGGATGCGGTGCCCCAGGCGCGCCAGGTAGCTGCTGGCTTCCTCTTCGCCTTTCCGGCCTACGGTCGCTCTGTCGGTCCTCATAGCTTGACGATGGTTACGCCGGTGCCGCCGTTGCGGATGTCTTCGTCGCTGACGGTCAGCCCCGGGACGGTTCGCAGATATTTCTGGATCTCCTCGCGCAGCACGCCCGTGCCCTTGCCGTGGATGATGCGCACGGTGCCGATGCCGAGCATGATGGCGTCGTCGATGTAATGCGTGACGATGTCGAGGGCGTCGGAGAGGCGCTCGCCGCGGATGTCCAGCTCGGGCTTGAAGGCGAGCTTGCGCTCCGAGATGGCGCTGTCCACCTTCTGCTGCACGGGCGCGAAGACCTTGCGGGACACTTCGCGGAATTCGTTCGAAGAGATGCGCTCCACGCGCTCCGGCGCCATGGTGCTGGTGATGTTGCCAACGATCACGGTCACGGCCTTGCGGTTGATCTTGGCGACCTCGCCCACGAGGCCGTTTTCCTTGATGCGGACCTTCTCTCCCACCTGGAGCGGCGCGGCCTTGACGGGCTCCGCCGCCGCGGCCCTGGCGTCGCCCTTCTTGCGCTTCTTGAGCTGCTCGAGCTTGCGGTCGATGTATTCGTCGCGGTTCTTCTTCTCCTTGTTCTTGCGCTGCTCCAGCGCGCCCAGGAAGCCCTGCAGCTCCTGGCGCGCGGCCTTGGTCTGCTCCTTGTCGGCCTGGGCCTCGCGGATGTCGCGGATGGTCTTCTCGACCTGCTTGCCCGCGCCTTTGACGATCTTCTCGGCCTCCTGGCGGGCTTCGTCGAGGATGGCCTTCTTCTGCTTCTGGATGTCCTCCAGCTCCTTGGCGTAGCGCTCGGTGATGCCCTCCAGGGCCTTGTCGGCGTGCTTGACCTTCTGGAGCTTCTCGTCCAGGGCGCGGCGGTTGCGGGCGATCTTGCGCAGGTTGCGCTCGATGCCCACGAACTCCTCGCCGGCGCGCGCCTCGGCGTCCTTGACGATGCTCTCCGGCAGGCGCATCTTGCGCGCCAGCTCGAAGGCGAAGGAGTTGCCGGGCAGGCCGATCTCCAGCTGGAACAGCGGGGCGATCCTGGCGGCGTCGTAGAGCATGGCGCCGTTGATCACGTGCGTGTCCGCGCCGGAAGCGTAGAGCTTGAGGTTGGTGTAGTGCGTGGTGATGACGCCCCGCACGCCGCGGCGGTCGAGCTCGGCGAGGATCGCCTCGGCGATCGCGCCGCCGGCCGCGGGCTCCGTGCCCGAGCCGAACTCGTCGATGAGCACGAGCGTCCGCTCCCCGGCGTCGGCGAGCAGCTCGCGCATGTCGGAGAGGAAGGAGCTGTAGGTGCTCAGGTCGTCCTCGAGGTTCTGGTCGTCGCCGATGCTCACGGCGATGCGGTCGAAGACTGGCAGCTCGGAGCTCTCGGACGTGGGGATGAGCATGCCCCACTGGAACATATACTGCAACAGGCCCACGGTCTTGAGACAGACGGACTTGCCGCCGGCGTTGGGGCCGGAGATGAGCAGGATGCGCTTCTGCGGCGTGAGCGTGACCGTAAGGGGGACGATGCTGCGTCCCTCGCGCGCGAGCGCCTTCTCCAACAGAGGATGGCGCGCCTTGCGCAGCGACAGGCTGCCGTCCTCCGAGATGACGGGCATGCCGGCCACGAGGTCGAGCGCCGTCTGCGCCTTGGCCATCAGGAAATCCACCTCGCCAATGAAGGCGGCGCCTGTCAGCAGGTCGGGCAGATAGGGACGGAGGAACTCCGTGAATTCATACAGGATCTTCTGGATCTCGCGCGTCTCCTCGAAGCGGAGCTCCGCGATGTCGTTCTCCAGTTCGATGATCTCGGCCGGCTCGACGAACGCCGTCTTGCCGGAGGCGGACACGTCGTGGACGAAGCCCTGCACTTTGCGCTTGGAGGAGGTGGCGACCGGGATCAGGTATTTGCCGTCGCGGATGGTCACGTCGGCGTCGGCGTCCACCAGGCCGTCCTCCTGCGCCTTGCGCAGGATCGCGCCGGCCCGCTTGGAGATGGCCGCCTCCTTGCTGCGGAGGTCGCGCCGGATCTCGAAGAGGTGGTCGGAGGCGGAGTCCTTGATGTCGCCGTATTTGTCCAGGATGGTCTCGATGCGCCGCTGCACCTCCGGGAAGGAGCGCACGGGCGCGGCGAGCCGTTCCAGCTGCGGGTAGATGCCGTCCTTGATGCTGCTGAAGAAATGCAGGATGCGGCGGAGCGTGTCCGTGGCGGTCTTGAGCTTGGCGAGCGACAGGACGTCGATGCACGACCCTTCGCGCTCCAGCGCGCTCAGGAAGGGGATGGCGTCGATGTAGCCCGTGGTCGGGAAACTGTCCTCGAACATCAGGATCAGGCGCATCTCGTCCGTCAGGGCGAGCCGGCGCCGGATGATGTCGGGGTCGGTGCTGAAGGTCTCCTCGGCGACGCGCCCGGCGGCATAGTCCGTCAGGCAGCGGTCGGCGATCATCTTGCGGATCTTGTCGAACCCGAGTTTGCTCTCCAGTCTTTCGTGCGTCATTCCGTCTTCTCTCCGAGCAGCAGGTTCAGGGTGTTGATGGAGTCGATGGCCGTGATCAGGCCGCCGCGGACCAGCGAAATGCCGCCCGTCTCCTCACTCACGACCAGTACGTCCGCATCGCATTGCTCGGAAATGCCGATGGCGGCCTTGTGCCGCATCCCGTACCGGGCGGGGAGGTCGGTGCGCTCCGTGATGGGAAGCGTGCAACGCGCGGCCACGATGCGGTTGTCGCTGATGATCATCGCCCCGTCGTGCAGGGGCGAATTCTTGAAGAAGATATTCATGATCAGGCGGCGTCCGACTTCCGCGTCGATGCGGTCGCCGGTGGCGATGATGTCGTCGAGGGAGTTCTTGCGCTGGATCAGGATGAGCGCGCCCTGCTTGAAGTTGGACATCTCGCGGCACGCTTCGGTGATCTCCTGCACGGCGCGGGTGTCCATCTGGCGGTCCCGCCAGGCGGGGAAGATCCGCTGCAGGAACGACTGCCGCTCGAGCGTGGTGCCGGCCTTGCGGCCCAGCGAGCTCAGGAAGCGGCGGATCTCCGGCTGGAAGATGATGACGAGCGCCACGGCGCCCATGTCGATCAGGGTGCCGAGCAGGGAGGAAATCATCTTCATGCCGATGGCTTCCGCAATCACGCGGACCACGAGCACGATGATGATGGCGATGAAGATGTTGATGGCTGTGGAGCCCCTGATCCATCTGAAAAGCAGATAGATGATTGCGGCGACCAGCAGGACGTCCAGGATGTCGACCCAGGAAAAATGCAGAAAATCCAGCATCTTCAAACGAATTACTTTACAAAGATAGATGAAATTCTTGGAAATCAAGTGTTTGTAATTTGAGAAAATAGTTGTATATTTGCAGCCCGCAAAAATAGGCGGGAACTTATAAAGTATTTATAAACAATTAATTAACAAACCAATGCCTGGATTAATTGGAAAGAAAATCGGAATGACTTCCGTTTTCGGTGCCGACGGCAAGAACCTGCCGTGCACCGTCATCGAGGCTGGTCCGTGCGTCGTTACGCAGCTGCGTACAGTTGAGAAAGATGGTTATGCCGCTGTACAGCTTGCCTATGACGAAACCACCGAAAAGCACACCAGCGCGCCTCTCATGGGGCATTTCAAAAAGGCAGGAACCACTCCCAAGCGCAAGTTGGTCGAGTTCAAGGCCGACTTCGAGGGAGAGCTGAAACTCGGAGACACCTTCACGGTCGCCGACATCTTCACCGAGGATGTCAAGTACGTGGATGTGATCGGTACCTCTAAGGGTAAGGGTTTCCAGGGCGTTGTGCACCGTCATCATTTCGCCGGCGTCGGCGGACAGACCCACGGCCAGCACAACCGTCTGCGTCACCCCGGTTCCATGGGTGCATCCTCCTGGCCGTCCCGCGTCCTCCCCGGTATGCGTATGGCTGGCCACATGGGCAACGAGCGCGTCAAGGTCGAGAACCTGCAGGTGCTCAAGGTGCTCCCGGAGAACAATCTCATCGTCGTCAAGGGTTCCGTCCCCGGAGCCAAGGGTTCTTATGTAATTTTGGAGGCATAGCGTTATGGAATTAGAAGTTTTGAAAATTGACGGCTCCAAGTCCGGCAAGAAAGTGACGCTCGAGGAGCAGGTCTTCGGCATTGAGCCCAACGACCACGCCGTCTATCTTGACGTCATCCAGTACCTCGCCAACCAGCGTCATGGCAACGCCAAGACCAAGGACCGCAGCGAGATCGCGCACAGCACCAAGAAACTCGGTCGTCAGAAGGGCGGCGGCGGCGCACGCCACGGCTCCCTCAAGGCGAACATCTTCGTCGGCGGCGGCCGCGTGTTCGGTCCCGTCCCGCGTTTCTATCACAACAAGTTGAACAAGAAGGTCAAGGCCCTCGCCCGCAAGTCCGCGCTGACTTACAAGGCCCAGGAGAATGCCATCATCATTCTCGAGCCCTTCACCATGGATGCTCCGAAGACCAAGGAACTCCTCGCCATCAACAACGCCATCAAGGCCGGTGATCGCAAGGTCCTCTACGTTCTTCCGCAGAATTCGACCAACATCTACCTTTCATCCCGCAACCTTCCGCAGGTGAACGTCCTCTCCGTTGACGAGATCAACACCTACGCCATCATGAACGCCAACACCCTGGTGCTCGTGGACGGCGTGCAGGACATCCTCGCCGAGAGAAACATGCGCTAAAAGTACACGAAGATGGGAATTATCATTAAGCCAATCGTTACAGAGAAGTTGACGGCTCAGGGCGAGAAGTTGAACCGTTACGGCTTTATCGTAGATCGTAAGGCCAACAAACTTCAGATCAAAGAGGCTGTGGAGAAGATGTACAATGTCTCCGTGGCCGATGTCAATACGGTGAACTATCACGGCAAGCGCAAGAGCCGCTACACCAAGGCGGGTCTGCTCCGCGGCCGGATGAATCACTTCAAGAAAGCGTACATCACCCTCGCCGGTGAAGACAAGATTGATTTCTACGCTAACATTTAAGGGAGGGACAGACAATGGCAGTAAGAAAATTCAAACCGGTTACCCCCGGTCAGCGTAACAAAGTGATCAGCTCCTTCGAGGAGATCACCGCTAAGAAACCCCAGAAATCATTGATCGAGCCCCTCAAGAGCTCCGGCGGACGCAACAACACCGGTCAGATGACCGTGCGTTACATCGGTGGCGGTCACAAGAGAATGTACCGTATCATCGACTTCCGCCGCGCCAAGGACGAGTGCACCGCAACGGTCCTGACCATCGAGTATGACCCGAACCGCAGCGCCCGCATCGCCCTCGTTCAGTACGAAGACGGAGAGAAGAGATACATCATCGCTCCGAAAGGACTCAAGGTAGGCCAGGTTATCGCCTCCGGCAGCGGCGTCGCTCCGGAAGTCGGCAACTGCCTCCCGCTCAGCGAAATTCCTGTCGGTACCCTCGTGCACTGCATCGAGCTCCGTCCCGGCCAGGGCGCCGCAATGGCCCGCTCCGCCGGTACGTTCGCTCAGCTGGCCGCCCGCGAAGGCAACCACGCCGTGCTCCGTCTGCCCTCGGGCGAGACCCGCATGGTGCTCGTTTCCTGCCGCGCTACGGTCGGTGAGGTGTCGAATACCGAACACAACCTGGAGAGCCACGGCAAGGCCGGCCGTCGTCGCTGGCTGGGCAAGCGCCCGCACAACCGTGGTGTCGTGATGAACCCGCACGATCACCCGATGGGTGGTGGTGAAGGCCGCGCTTCCGGTGGACATCCGCGTTCCCGTAAGGGTCTCCCTGCAAAGGGCTACAAGACGCGTAATCCGAAGGCATCTTCCAACAAGTTCATCATTGAGAGAAGAAAGAAATAACAGGAATAAACTTTTGAGATTATGAGTCGTTCTTTAAGAAAAGGTCCCTATATCCAGGAAGCCCTGGAGAAGAGAGTTCTTGCTATGAATGATGGTAGCAAGAAGAAGGAAGTGGTCAAGACCTGGTCTCGTGCCAGCATGATCTCTCCTGACTTTATCGGCCATACGATCGCCGTTCACAACGGGAACAAGTTCATCCCTGTGTACGTCACCGAGCAGATGGTCGGTCACAAGCTGGGCGAATTCGCGCCCACCCGCAACTTTAGAGGTCATTCAGGTAACAATAAGAAGTAATCACTATGGGAAAGCGTAAAAGACTTATGGCCGAGCGCCTCAAGGAGGCGAAGAAGGTTACAGCTGTTGCTAAGCTGAATGACGTCCCCACCTCTCCCCGCAAGATGCGTCTGGTGGCTGACACCGTCCGCGGTGTCGAGGTCAACCGCGCTCTCGATCTGTTGAAGTTCTCGAAGCGTGAGGCTTCCGTGCGTCTGGAGAAGCTGCTCCGCAGCGCCATCGCCAACTGGGAAGCCAAGAACCCGGAGCAGAGCAAAGAACTGGACAACGGCAACGTCTATGTCAAGACCATCATGGTCGACGAAGGCCGCACGCTGAAGCGCATCCGTCCGTGCCCGCAGGGCCGTGCCGGTCGCATCCGCAAGCGTTCCAACCACGTCACCGTCATCCTCGATGTCAAACAACCTGCAGAGAACAAGTAATTATGGGACAGAAAACTAATCCTATCAGCAACAGAATCGGTATCACCCGTGGTTGGGACTCCAACTGGTGTGGTGGCAACTATGCAGAGAAGATCGCTGAGGACTACGAGATCCGCAAGTATCTCGGCAACCGCCTTGCCAAGGCCAGCCTCAGCCGCATCGTCATCGAGCGGACCCTCAAGCTCATCACGGTCACGATCTACGCAGCCCGTCCCGGTTTCATCATCGGTAAGGGCGGCACCGAGGTCGACAAACTCAAGGAAGAGCTCAAGAAGGTCACCAAGAAGGATGTCCAGATCAATATCTACGAGGTGAAGCGTCCTGAGGTGGACGCCAACATCGTGGCGGACAGCATCGCCCGTCAGATCGAAGGTCGTGTCTCCTATCGTCGTGCCATCAAGATGGCTATCGCCAACACGATGCGCGTCGGTGCCGAAGGCATCAAGATCCAGATCGCCGGTCGTGTCGGCGGCGCCGAAATGGCCCGCAGCGAGATGTTCAAGGAGGGCCGTACGCCGCTCCACACCTTCCGCGCCGACATCGACTACGCCCTGGCCGTCGCCAACACCAAGGTTGGTACCCTCGGTATCAAGGTGTGGATCTGCAATGGTGAGCGCTATGGCAAGCAGGACCTCACTCCTGCCGCCCTCGCCGCTGCCAATGCACAGGCTACCGGTCAGAACCGTGGTGGTGGCCGTGGTGGCGACCGTCGTCCCCGTCGGGATGGCGACCGCGACCGTCGTCCTCGCCGTGACAACAAGTAATTGATTGAAGTTTTTCAATAAATTGCTATATTTGAAGCCGGTTCGGGTCGTCCCGAACCGGCTTTTTTCAATCTGAACGGCAACTATCCGATATCCAATAGCATGAAGAGAATTATCCTGATGACAGCGGCGGCGCTGGTTGTGCTGGCCGGCTGCAAGAACCAGAAGAGCAACGAAGAGATCCTGGCCGATTTCCAGGCCGGCATCGAGGCCGTGATGAACGAATACCGCGAGGCCGCGGAGAAGGTCGACGCCGACGAGGCCCTGACCGACGAGCAGAAGGACGCGAAGTTCGAGGCGCTCGAGGAGACCGCCATCGGCAAGCTGGTGGCCTCCGGCCGCAAGGTGCTCGCCAAGAACCCCGCCAATGTCGAGGTGGCTCCGAAGGTGATCGCCAACATCTATTCCTATATGAAGGACGACGAGCTGGACGCCGTGCTCGCTCCGCTCAGCGATGAGGTCAAGGCCACCGAGGTCGTCTCCTACATCCTCGGCAACCTCGAGACCAAGAAGGCCACGGCCGTCGGCAAGAAGTTCGTGGACTTCACGGTGGACCACGTCGCCGGCGTCGACAAGAGCGGCGCTCCGGTCTACGAGAAGAAGAGCCTCTCCGACTTCGTCGGCAAGGGCAAGGTGATGCTGGTGGACTTCTGGTCCCCCTGGTGCCCGCCCTGCAAGGCCGAGCTCCCCAACATCAAGGCCGTCTGGGAGAAGTACCACGGCGACGACTTCGACGTGCTGAGCGTCGCGGTCTGGGAGGAGAGCCGCAAGATGGACTGGCGCAACACCATCGACACCGCCGCTGTCTACGGCGTGAGCTGGCTGCAGCTCAACAACGGCCACAAGGAGCCCGCCGACCTCTACGGCATCGACGGCATTCCGCATATGATCCTGTTCGACAAGGACGGTACCATCCTCAAGCGCGGTGACGACCTGCGCGGCGAGAAGACGGGCAAGGCCGTCGCCGAAGCCCTTGGACGTTAGGGAGAAAATACAGCTTTTACCGCATTCCCCGGGTGTCTACCGCTATTACGACGCCGCGGGGAATGTGATCTATGTAGGCAAGGCCAAGGACCTGAGCAAGCGGGTGGCGCAGTATTTCGTGGACCCGGACCGGCTCAACGTCAAGACGCGCCTGCTGGTGTCGAAGATCGCGGACCTGCAGTATTCCGTGGTGGACTCCGAGGCGGACGCGCTGCTGCTGGAGAACAACCTCATCAAGCAGTACAAGCCGCGCTACAACATCCTGCTCAAGGATTCCAAGACCTATCCCTGGATCTGCGTGACGGGGGATGATTTCCCGAAGGTCTTCCTGACGCGGCGCGTCGTCAAGAACGGCTCCCGCTATTTCGGGCCCTACAGCTCCGTGATGCATGCCCGCGCGCTGCTGGAATTCTTCCGCGAGACCTATCCGCTGCGCTCCTGCAACCTCAAGATCACCTCCGAGGCCATCCTGCGCGGCAAGTTCCGCCCGTGCCTGGACTACCACATCGGGCGCTGCAAGGGCTGCTGCATCGGCGGCGTTTCCCGCGAGGAATACGGCTCCTGGATCGACGAGATCGTGCGCCAGCTCTCCGGCGGCGTCAACGGCATCATCCGCGACTACAAGGCCCGGATGACGGCCGCTGCCGACGCGCTGGACTTTGAGACGGCGCAGGAATACAAGCTGCGCATCGACGCCCTGCAGAAGCACTACGCCAAGAGCATCATCACGGCGGCGGGCGACCGCGACGTGGACGTGTTCGCGCTCGAGGTCGACGACGCCGAGGCCTTCGGCAGCTTCCTGCGCATCCGGGGCGGCGCCATCATCCAGTCGCTCAACCTCGGCTTCAAGATGCACATCGAGGAGGACCGCGCGGCCGTGCTGAGCGAGTTCATCGCGGAGATCTCCTCCAAGTTCGGCGCCCTGCGCGGCGAGGTCATCGTGCCCTTCCTGCCCGACGTGGAGCTGGAGGGTGTCGACTTCAGGATTCCGGTGCGCGGCGACAAGCTCGCGCTGCTGGAGCTGGGCGCCAAGAATGCGCGCGAGTTCCGCGCCAATTCCCTCAAGCAGCGGGAGCACACCAATCCCGACGAATTCCGCGCCGCGGTGCTTGAGGAGCTCCGCCAGGCGCTGGGCATGAAGGAGCTGCCCGTGCACATGGAGTGCTTCGACAACTCCAATATCCAGGGCACCAACCCGGTGGCCTCCTGCGTGGTTTTCCGCAACGCGGAGCCGTCCAAGAAGGACTACCGCAAGTTCAAGATCAAGACGGTGCTCGGCGCCAACGACTTCGCCTCGATGAAGGAAGTCGTCAACCGCCGCTACGCGCGCATGCTCGAGGAGGCGCCGGACGACCTGCCGCAGCTGGTCGTGATCGACGGCGGCAAGGGCCAGCTCGACTTCGCCTGGCAGGCGCTCTGCGAACTGGGCATCCAGGACCGCCTCACGGTGGTGGGCCTGGCCAAGCGGCTCGAGGAGGTGATCCGGGTCGGCGACCCGTATCCGCTGTTCCTCGACCGCAATTCGCAGGCCCTCAAGGTCCTGCAGCGCATCCGCGACGAGGCGCACCGCTTCGGCATCACCTTCCACCGCTCGCTGCGCAGCAAGGCGGCGATCCAGTCCGCGCTGCGCGAGATCCCGGGCGTGGGCGCCCGGACGGAGGAGCGCCTGCTGATGCATTTCGGGAGCGTCGCCCGCATCGCCGCGGCCCCCGAGGCGGACCTGGCCGCGCTGGTCGGCCCCGCCCTGGCGAAACGCATACATGAACAATTGAACCATGAATAGCAAATCCGATCTCTTCAACAAAATCTTCAACGCTTTCATCCTGATCGGGATGGCGGTGGTGACGATTGTCGTCACCGGATTCAAGCTGAGCGCCGCCGAAAGCGGCCACGCCCTGCTCATCGTCGCCGCCGTGGGCTCGCTCTGCGGCGTGCTCGCCAATGTCCTGTCGGCCAACGGCCGCCTGCTGACCTTCCTGTTCGGCCTGATCGACGTGACGATCTACGGCGTGATGTGCCTGACCGGCGCGAAATACGGCAATGCCGCGCTGCACCTGCTCTACTTCCTGCCGATGCAGGTGGTCGGCTTCGTGCAGTGGAAGAAACGGGGCGCCGGCGAGGGCGGCCAGGTGCGCGCCCGCCGGCTGGACGGCCGCAAGTGGACGCTCTACGGCTCCATCTTCTTCGTGGGCCTGGTCGTGGCTTATTTCGTGCTCTGCGCCCTGGACAAGACGGAGGCCGCCGGCGTGGTCCGCTGGCTGGTGCTGATGGACGCGCTGTCGATGATGTGCAACATCCTGGGGCAGTATCTCCTCTCGACGGCCTACATGGAGCAGTGGCTCTTCTGGATCGGCGTCAACATCGCTTCGGTGGTGATGTGGGTCCTGACTTTGCGGCAGACGCCGGACTCCTCCTACGCACTTATTTATGTCGTGAAATACAGCTTCTATCTGCTGAATTCCCTCAACGGACTGCGGATCTGGCTTGCCCTGAGCCGCCCGGATGCCGCTGGAGGCGCTCAGGAGTAAATATTTGCAAATTCGAAAAATTTTTCGTTACTTTGCGAGGATTTTGACAATACGAATGTACTAATAAAACCTTAATATCTAAAATCGTTATGGAATACGCAGAAATCGTAGAAAAAGTGAAAGCGATCATCGTCGACAAGCTCGGCGTGGAGCCTTCCGAGGTGACCGAGACCGCCAATTTCACCAATGACCTGGGTGCTGACTCCCTCGACACTGTGGAGCTTCTGATGGAGTTCGAGAAGGTGTTCGGCATCAAGATCCCCGACGAGGAGACCAGCACGATCGCCACTGTCAAGGACGCTTGCGACAAGGTTGCTGAGAAGCTCGCCTAATTCTGGTAAGAAAGTCCCGAAAAACACAACCGGTTCGCCTATGCGGACCGGTTTTTGTTTATATTTGCAGCCATGCGCCGACGCATCTTCATCCTCACGCTGCTGCTGACAGCCCTGCTGCCGGCCGGGCGGGCGCATGCGCAGGACCCCGACCTGCGCGAGGAGGCCCGCGAGCTGGTGCGCCAGGCCCGCCGCCCCGTGCGCGGCACGCCGATGTATTTCCAGATTGACGAGCAGGGCGACACCGTCTTCATGGAGACGCTCGACCCCGTGTGGATCTTCCCCAAGGGCCGCCGGATGCGCGGCGGCGACTGGCGCAGGTACTACAAGCTCGTCTACAACTTCAACAAGGTCTATCCCTATGCCCTGACGGGCCGCAAGATGATCGCGCAGGTGGACAGCACGATCGCGGCCGACGTGAGCCGCCGCTCCGAGCGCACCCGCTACATCAAGGACGTGGAGCGCGAGCTCTTCCGCCTCTTCGAGAAGGACATCCGCAACATGACCATCACCCAGGGGCTCGTGCTGATGCGCCTGGTGGACCGCGAGTGCGGGCTGAACGCCTACGAGATCATCAAGACCTACGAGAGCGGCTTCGCCGCCAATTTCTGGCAGCTCGTCGCGCGCATATTCTCGCAGAACCTCAAGACGCGCTACGACCCCTCCAAGGGCGAGGACGCCCAGATCGAGGAGCTGTGCAGGATTTGGGATTCGGGACAGTGGAACGCTTTCTACTACTCCATCTTCATGGAGCCGCCGCCCCGGACGGTCATTCAGCGGGAGACGCTGGAGAGTGAAGTTCAAAAGAAGCGCCGTTGAACACGGCGTGGGGGGTGCCCCCGCCCAGCCAGTCCTTCAGGATGCAGAACCGCGCTCCCGACGGGAGCGTCATGTCGGCGTGCGCGTGGTAGTGCCCGAAGAGGAAGATGTCCACGTGCCGCTTCTGCGATTCCGCGAGCGCGAACTGGTAGATGGGCGCCTTCTCGCCCGGGAACTCGTAGTGCGCGTGCTGCCGGCGGCTGGAGTTGGACCAGCCCAGCCCGATGCGGTAGGCCAGCCAGGGATGGAGCGTGCTGAAGAGCCGCTGCAGCGGTCGGCAGCGGAAAACCTTGAGCATCAGGGTGTAGCCGAACGGCGCGCCGCCGAGCAGGTCGCCGTGGCCGAGGCAGAAGTCCTTGCCGTCGATGGTGACGTGGTACGGCTGCTCGAAGCGCTTCATGCCGAGCTCTTCGAAATAGGAATACGTCCAGATGTCGTGGTTGCCGGGGCAGAACCAGACCTCCACGCCCGCGTCCATCAGGCGGATGAACTGCGCGACGACGCGCGAGCTCGAGCGCGGGACCACGTCGCGGTATTCGTACCAGAAATCCCAGATGTCGCCCAGCAGGTAGAGCGCCCGCATGGATTCGGCCGGGAGTCCCTTCAGGAAATCGATGAAACGGGCCTCGCGCTCCGCGGGATCCCGCAGGCGCAGGCCGAGGTGCACGTCGGCGACGAAGTAGATCAGGTTGCGCTCCGCCATTATGCCAGCCAGATCAGGACGGCCAGGCCGACCAGCGCGCAGTAGAGGCCGAACCACTTGAGCTGGGCCTTGCGCACCAGGGCGATCATCACCTTGCAGGCGAAGAGGCCGGAGATGAAAGCGGTCACGAAACCGAGGAGCAGGGGGAGCGTCCCGACCGTCGAGCTGGCCATTTCGCCGCCCACCAGGTCGAGGAAGGTCTCGCCCAGGATGGGCACCAGGACCATCAGGAAGGAGAATTGGGCCATGTGCTCGCGCTTCACGCCGCACAGCAGGCCGGTCGAGATGGTCGTGCCGGAGCGGGACAGGCCGGGCAGGACGGCGAAGGCCTGGCCGATACCGACCGTGAAGGCCTGCCAGAAGGTGATGCCGTTGCGGCCGGGCTTCACGGCGGCGGAGGCGCGGCCGGACAGCCAGTCGGAGAGCGTGAGCAGGATGGCGGTGACGAGGAGCGAGACGCCCACCACCAGCATCGAGCTGAAGGCGCCTTCCACCTTGTCCTTGAAGAACATGCCCACCACGAACACCGGAATCATCGACACGCAGAGCTTGGCGATGTAGTCGGTCTCGTCGTTGTATTTCCATTTGAACAGGCCGCACAGCAGCTTCCAGATCTCCTTGCGGAAGACGACGATCGTCGCCAGCACGGTCGCCGCGTGGACCGTCACCTCGAAGATGAGGTCGCCCGAAGGCTCCACGCCGAGCAGCGCCTTGCCGATGGCCAGGTGGCCGCTGCTGCTGACCGGCAGAAATTCCGTCAGCCCCTGGACCAGACCCAGGAGCATCGCTTCAAACCACTCCATATCCTATTTTTCTTTGTTCTTGCGGGTTGCGCCCACGATGGCGAGAATCACGGTGACGATGCCCGCGATGATCACGATGGGGGCGGCGACGAGCCGCCGGAAGTCGAACATCGCGTAGTTGAAGACCTGCGGGTCGTCGGAGCCGCCGCCTGTCATCAGGATGTAGCCGGCGATCATCACGATGACGCCCGCGAGCATCAGTCTTATTCCTTTCGGCCCGAGGGCCATCTTATCTTTATTTTCCATATCGGTCAATAGTATAGATCATCTTTGGACGCCTCGACGAGGCGGTTGACCACCAGCCAGGTGGAGATCACGCAGAGCAGGATGCCGAGCACGATCACGCCGCCGCAGACCATCAGGAACTGCTTCATGTCCACGATGGAGGCCAACTCCGGGAAGGAGCGGCGCAGGGCCTCCAGCACGCCCCAGAGCATGCCGACGGCCAGGATCGAGGACACGAGGCCCTGCAGCGCGGCCGCCCGGACGAACGGGGCCCGGATGAAGGCGCGCGTGGCGCCGACCAGCTTCATCGTGTGGATGGTGAAACGGCGGGCGAAGACGCTTGCGCGGACCGTGTTGTTGATCAGCACGAACGAGATGAAGAGCAGCAGGAGGATGACGACGCCGAACACGATGGAGATCCGCGCCAGGTTGGTGGTGAGGGCCTCCACCTCCGTCTGCCGGGCCTCGACTTCGTCAACCAGCGGCGACTCCGACAGGGCGGAGATCACGGCCGAGAGGCTGTCCGGGTGCACATAGGCGGCGTTGAGGGTGACGTCCACGGAGAGGGGGATGGGCGAGGACTCGAACACGTCGAGGAAATCCTCTCCCAGCGTCTGCTTGAGCTCCTCCGCGCCTTCCTCGCGCGTGATCACGCGCGCAGTGTTTACAAAGGGGCGGGAGGAGAGGCTGGCGCTCAGGGAGCTGGCCTGCGCGTCCGTGACTTCGTCGTGGAGGAGTACGGAGACGTGCATGTTTTCCTTGAGATACCTGGACACGCTTCGTGCATTCAGGACCAGCAGGGCGGCGATCCCGGTCAGCAGCAACACCAGGCTGATGCTGATCACGCTGGAAAGGTAGGCATTGACGATGCGCTTCCTCATCAACTTTTTCTCCGGTCGGGCCATATTCCTCCAAATTAGACCTCAAAGATAGTGAAAAGACGAAGAATTGAAAAAATTTTCTTATCTTTGTAGTTATGAGCGATATTAAGCAAAGAATCCTTTTCGTCAACTCCGAGATCTACCCGTATCTCCCGGAGTCGGATATCGCCAATGTCGGCCGTTATCTGCCGCAAGGCATCCAGGAGCGCAGACGGGAAATCCGTTCTTTCATGCCCCGGTTCGGCTGCATCAATGAGAGGAAGAACCAGCTCCACGAGGTGATCCGCCTGTCCGGCATGAACATCATCATCGCGGATATCGACCGTCCCCTGATCATCAAGGTCGCTTCCATCTCCTCTGCGCGCATCCAGGTCTATTTCATTGACAACGAGGACTACTTCCGCCGCAAGCAGCCTTTCTGCGACGCGTCCGGCAAGCCGTTCGAGGACAACGACGAACGTGCGATCTTCTTCGCCCGCGGCGTCCTCGAGACGGTCAAGAAGCTCCGTTGGGCCCCTGACGTGATCCACTGCCAGGGCTGGATTTCGCACCTGCTGCCCGCATACCTGAAGAAGGCCTATCGCGACGATCCCATTTTCTCCTCCAGCAAGGTGGTCCTCTCCCTCTATGACGACACGCCCGCGACACCGTTCCATCCCGCCTTCGCGCAGAAGGCCCGTTTCGGCGGTCTGACGCAGGAAGACCTCGCCGTGCTCGAGGACCCCACTGGCATAAATCTTGCTAAATTGGCCGTCCAGTACGCCGATGGCGTCATTCTCGGTGCGGAGAAGGTCGAGCCGGAGATTGTGGCACACTGCAAGGCGCTCGGGCTCCCCATCCTTCCCTTCGACCGCAAGGCCCTGGAGGATGGCAGCTACATGGATGCGTACTGCGGTTTTTACGATGAACTTTAAGATGAAGACACGATTTCTCGTCCTGGCGGCAGCTTCGCTCTGCTGCCTTTCGTGCGTGGAGACGAATTCCCAGCTCGGCGGCGGGCTCGTCCCTGTCACGGAGACATATACGTTCCATACCGTCGAGGTGCCCCTCGAGGGCATCTCCATGCAGATGGCCGACAACCTGTCCGGTTATTCCAATACCCGCCTGACCATCGGTTCCATCCGCGAACCGGAGTTCGGCCTGACCACCCGCTCCAGCGCCGTCACGCTCGTCCCGCTCATCTCGGGCGACTTCGACCTGGGCGCCAATCCGGTCTTCAAGCGTTTCCATTTCGCGATGTCGCGGGATACGACCTACGCGATCGAGCCTTCGCAGGAGAACGTCCTGCGCCTCGTCCGCGTGTATGAGGTGTCCGAGCCGCTCGACCCGAGCGTCGACTACGACACCAACCGCCCCATTCCCCACGGGTCGGAGAGCCTGGTCAAGGGCACCCCGATCGTCAACGGCACCGACTCCCTCTCGTTCGACTTCACGCCGGAGTTCGGACGCCGCTTCCTCCAGCTTACCGCGGAGGACGTCAAGGACATGAAGGCGTATCTGAAGAAGTTCCCGGGCATCTATCTCGAGACCGAGGAGCCTGACGGCGACGGCGGCCGCATCGACATGTTCAACGTCCAGATGGCGTTCAACAAGAATACTTACGCCATCGGCAACTGCGCCGTGCTCGACTACTCCGCCGAGTTCAAGGGCGTGCGCCGGGATACGTCCCTCCTGTTCTACTACGGAGCCACGGACTTCTTCGACCTCGACTCCCTGTTCGAGAACTATAGCGGATACTTCCCGCAGTACGCGCTCAACTATACGGGCCAGCAGACCCGCGACCGGGCCGGCGACGCCGGCGACAGGATCTGGGTCGAGGGCGGCGGCGGACTCAAGCCCGTCATCTCCGCCCGCAGCCTCCGGAACCAGGTCGAGCAGGCGATTTCGCAGGTCGGCGGCGATCCGCGCGAGGCCATCATCAACAAGGCTTCCCTGATCTTCCCCTTCGACCTTCCGGAGAATGTCGAGGAGCTGGACCGCTGGCCCTACCGGCTTTCGCCGACCTGCCGTTTCGTCTCGAAGAACGAGGAGGACGGCACGACGGCCACGACCTATATGGGCCTGACTGACGCCACTTCGAGCAGCGAGAACCAGGGCGACGTGGACCGCTCCCTGCTCCGCTATGCGCCGGACATCACCTACCACATGCAGGAGATCCTCAAGATCGACGAGACGGCGACCGACAAGCAGCAGACGAAGAATTTCCTCGCGGGCAACTACGACATCTGGCTGCTGGTCAACGCGCAGGAGGTCAAGACCACCGTCCAGTCTGCCAGCCGGGAGCAGCAGGAGATGATGAGCTACCTGGCCTATTCCAGCTATTATAACAGCATGTACGGCGGCTATGGTGGCTATGGCGGCTACGGCTACGGCGGGTACGGCGGATACGGAAGCTATGGCAGCTACTACAACAATTATCTGACGATGAGCGCGATGCTGCAGCAGATGAGCCAGGCCCAGACGTCCACGTCCATGGTCATCAAGCTGGACGTCGACCGCTTCTACTGCAGTCCTCTCCGCGGCCCGCAGGCGGGCGGCAAGGTCCCGACCCTCCGGCTGACCTTCGCCCTGCCCAATAAGGAATAACGGGAAACTGTCCCGAAAGCATATACGCCCTGCTCTTGCGAGCGGGGCGTTTTTTTGTCTGCATTTAGCCCGTTTCCGTTGCGGTCGAAAATGCAGCAAAAAACTTTTTCACGAAGTCTGTAAGTTGCTGAAGTGGTCGTAGTTGACTATAAGGATTCCGTGTCGAAAAAGTTTGAATTATTTTGTAAAATATGATGTTATTTCAATATTTTTTACTAAATTTGCAGTCCCAAAAAATGGCTTCTTGCCGCGTAAGGAGCTGATTTTCAGGGACTTTAGTAGAAAATTATTTTAAAAGTAATACTGAGATGTTACAACCTAAGAGAACAAAGTTTAGAAGGGAACAGAAGAACCGCATGAAGGGCAACGCCCAGCGTGGCAACCAGCTCGCTTTCGGCTCCTTCGGCATCAAGACCCTTGAGAATTGCTGGCTGACCGCCCAGCAGATCGAAGCTGCCCGTCAGGCAATTTCTCGCCGGATGAACCGCGAAGGCCAGATCTGGATCCGTGTCTTCCCTGTCAAGCCGATCACCAAGAAGCCGCTCGATACCCGTATGGGTAAGGGTAAGGGCGATCCGTATGCATTCGTCGCTCCGATCACCCCGGGCCGCATCATCTTCGAAGCCGAGGGCGTTTCCCTCGAGACCGCCAAGGAGGCCATGCGCCTCGGCGCCAACAAACTCCCGATCGCGACCAAGTTCGTCGTTCGCCGGGACTATGTCGAATAATTTATTGGAGAAAGAGTAATGAAAGCAGCTGAAGCACGCGAAATGTCTGTAGCAGACCTGCGCGACCGCATCCAGATCGAGAAGAACAATCTCGACACCATGAAAATCAATCACACGATTTCTCCGCTGGAGGACACTTCCAAAATCAGTAAGACCAGAAGGGATATCGCCCTCATGATCACGATCCTTGCTGAGAAAGAAAAACAGAATTAAATCAGACAATCATGGAAAGAAATCTTCGTAAGGAAAGAATCGGAGTGGTGGTCAGCAACAAGATGGACAAAACCATCATCGTTGCCGTTGAGATCAAAGAGAAACATCCCTTGTACGGCAAGTTCGTCAAGAAGACCACCAAGTTCGTTGCCCAGGACGACAAGAATGAGTGCGGTGAGGGTGATACCGTCCGCATCATGGAGACCCGCCCGCTGAGCAAGACCAAGAACTGGAGATTAGTTGAAATCGTTGAAAAAGCAAAATAGCATAGTATGATACAGCAGGAAACACGTTTACAGGTGGCCGACAACAGCGGTGCAAAGGAAGTCCTCTGCATCCGCGTCCTTGGCGGTACCCACCATCGTTATGCGACCGTCGGCGACACCATCGTCGTCGCCATCAAGAGTGCTATTCCTGGCGCTGACGCCAAGAAGGGTACCGTTTCTCGCGCCGTCGTGGTTCGCACCAAGAAAGAGATCCGTCGCGCCGACGGTTCCTATATCCGTTTCGACGACAACGCCTGTGTTCTTCTGAACAATGCAGGCGAACTCCGCGGTACCCGTATTTTCGGTCCCGTGGCCCGCGAACTCCGCGAGAACTTCATGAAAATCGTTTCACTGGCACCGGAGGTCCTTTAATTAATAAGCATTATGAAGAAGTTACATATTAAGAAAGGTGACACCGTGTATGTAAATGCCGGTAACGACAAGGGAAAGACCGGCAAGGTCCTTTCCGTCGATCCGAAAGCCGATCGCGCAGTGGTCGAGGGCATCAATATGGTGAGCAAGCACACCAAGCCCAACTCCAAGCAGCCTCAGGGCGGCATCATCAAGCAGGAGGCTCCCATTCACATTTCCAATCTCAATCTTCTTGATCCCAAGACCAACACCCCGACCCGCGTGGGTATCCGGATGGACGGCGACAAGAAGGTCCGTTTTGCTAAAAAATCTGGGGAGGAGATCAAGTAATTATGGCTAAGAAAAAAGAAACCGTAGAGGTCGTCGCTACGCCCGCAGGTTACATCCCTGCCCTCAAGAAGGTCTACAAAGAGGAAATCGTGGAGAAGCTGACCAAGCAGTTCTCCTATACCACCCCGATGCAGGTTCCCCGTCTGCTCAAGATCACCATCAACGAAGGTGTGGGCGACGCCACCCAGGACAAGAAGATTGTCGAGGAGGCCGCCGAGGAACTCTCCATCATCACTGGCCAGAAGGCCATCATCACGATGTCCAAGAAGGACGTCTCCAACTTCAAGCTCCGCCGCGGCATGCCTATCGGTACGAAGGTCACCCTGCGCGACGTCAAGATGTATGAGTTCCTCGAGAAGCTCATCCGCGTCGCTCTCCCGCGTATCCGCGACTTCAACGGCGTCGCCGAGAACATGGACGGCCAGGGCAACTACACCCTCGGTCTCAAGGAGCAGATCATCTTCCCGGAGATCGACATCGACAAGAACCCGCGCATCCACGGCCTGGAGATCACTTTCGTGACCACCGCCCGCACGGACGAGGAGTGCCACGCGCTGCTCGCTGCATTCGGTCTGCCTTTCAAGAAACATAACAAATAAGATACTATGGCAAAAGAATCAATGAAAGCCCGCGAGGTAAAACGCGCGAAAATGGTTGAGAAGTATGCCGAGAAGAGAAAGGCCCTCAAGGAGGCCGGCGACTGGGCTGCGCTCGACAAGCTCCCCAAGAACTCCTCTTCCGTCCGTCTGCACAACCGCTGCTCTCTGACCGGCCGTCCCAAGGGCTTTATGAGAGCTTTCGGCATCAGCCGTATCCAGTTCCGCGAGATGGCCAGCAACGGTCTCATCCCGGGTGTCAAGAAGGCAAGTTGGTAAAAAATTAAAAGAAGATAACAATATGACTGATCCGATCGCAGATTATCTCACCAGGATCCGCAACGCCTATATGGCAGGTAAGAAGGTCGTGGAAGTTCCTTCCTCCAAGATGAAGGTCGCCATCACCCAGATCCTGTGCGAGAAGGGCTATATCCTCAGCTACAAGGTAGTCGAGGGCACCCCTTACAATACCATCAAAATCGCTCTGAAGTACCACCCGCAGACCAAGATGGCCGCCATCAAGCAGATTGAGCGCGTGTCCTCCCCGGGTCTCCGCAAGTACACCGGCGTCGACGACATGCCCCGCGTCCTGAACGGCCTCGGCATCGCCATCCTCTCCACCCCGAAGGGCGTCATCACCGACAAGGAAGCCAAGGAGCTCGGCGTCGGCGGTGAGGTTATTTGCTACGTTTATTAATCTAATAAAGAGTATTCAATAATGTCACGAATTGGTAAATTGCCTGTAAGCCTTCCGACCGGCGTGAGCGTGGAGCTCCTCGACGGCAACGTGCTGAAGGTTAAAGGACCTCACGGTGAGATGTCCCAGAAGATCGATGCGGACATCAAGGTCACCGTCGAGGACAATCAGATCAAGTTCGAGCGTCCTACCGACCAGCCTCGTCACCGCTCGATGCACGGTCTCTACCGTGCCCTGGTGCACAACATGGTCGTCGGCGTGTCCGAGCAGTTCACTACCCAGCAGGAGCTGGTGGGTGTCGGTTACCGCGTGTCCGTCGCAGGACAGCTGCTGACCTTCGCCCTCGGCTATTCCCACGAAATCCAGCTGATGCTTCCGAAGGAAGTCACCGCCGAGGTGTCCGACGTCAAGAAGGGCGAGAACCCGAAGCTCGTGCTGAAGAGCTGCGACAAGCAGCTTCTTGGCCAGGTGGCTGCCAAGATCCGTTCTTTCCGCAAGCCTGAGCCGTACAAGGGCAAGGGTATCAAGTTCGTTGGCGAGACCCTTCGCCGTAAGGCCGGTAAGACCGCCGCAGCTAAATAATAGGAGGATAGAATTATGGCACTCAGTAGAATTGAAAGAAGAAGAAGGATTCACTTCCGCATACGCAAGCACGTCAACGGCACTGCCGAGAAGCCCCGCATGGTCGTCTTCCGCAGCAACAAGGAGATTTACGTGCAGGTGGTTGATGATGAGCAGGGCAAGACCCTTTGCGCTGCTGCTTCCAACGATAAGGAGCTTGTCGCCCAGTGCAAAGGCAAGTCCGGTATCGAAGCTGCTGCCGTGGTCGGCAAGGCCATCGCGGAGCGCTGTCTCGCAAAAGGTATCACCAAGATCTGCTTCGACCGCGGTGGCTACCTTTTCCACGGTAGAGTTAAAAGTTTGGCAGATGCTGCCCGTGAAGGCGGCCTCGTATTCTAAGAGTTAAGACTATGGCAAATACTAATGTTAAGAGAGTAAAGACTTCTGACCTTGAGCTCAAGGACAGACTGGTCGCTATCCAGCGCGTCACCAAGGTGACCAAGGGTGGCCGCCACTTCCGCTTCGCTGCCATCGTCGTCGTCGGTGACGAGAACGGTGTCGTAGGCTATGGTCTTGGCAAGGCAAACGAAGTTACCGCCGCGATCGCGAAGGGTGTGGAGGATGCAAAGAAGAATCTCGTGAAGATTCCGGTCATCAACACCACCATCCCGCACGAGCAGGAGGCGAAATTCGGTGGCTCCCGCGTGTTCATGAAGCCCGCAGCGCCCGGTACCGGTGTCAAGGCCGGTGGTGCTATGCGTGCCGTGTTCGAGTCCGTCGGCGTGCAGAACGTCCTCGCGAAGTCCAAGGGTTCTTCCAACCCTCACAACCTCGTGAAGGCTACCGTCTACGCACTCACCCAGATGCGTGACGCCTACACCGTCGCCGGTCTGCGTGGCGTTCCCATGTCCAAGGTTTTCAACGGCTAATGGAGGACACGACTATGGCAAAGTACAGAATTACCCAGATTATCAGCAGCAACGGTGAGACCAAGCGCCAGAAGGACAACCTTCGTTGCCTCGGTGTCCGCCGCATGCACAAGACCGTGGAGGTGGAGAAGACCCCGATCACCGAGGGTCAGGTCGCCAAGATCGCTCACCTCTGCAAAGTTGAAGTTATTGACTAAAGGAGGACCTAGAGATGAAACTCAATAATTTGACACCTGCTACGGGTTCTACCCATACCAGCAAGAGACTCGGCCGCGGACAGGGTTCCGGCAAGGGTGGCACCGCCACCCGCGGTACCAAGGGCGCCCAGGCCCGTGCCGGTTACGAGCACAAGATCGGCTTTGAGGGTGGCCAGATGCCTATCCAGCGCCGTCTGCCGAAGTTCGGCTTCAAGAACCCGACCCGCGTCGAGTACAAGGCCATCAATGTCGCCGACATCGAGGCCCTCGTCGCCGCTACCGGTCTGAAGGAGCTCGGTATCGCCGAGATCGTTTCCGCCGGTCTGGCCGGTAAGAACGACCTCGTGAAGGTGCTCGGCAACGGCGAAATCAAGGCTGCGGTCAACGTGACCGCCCATGGTTTCTCCAAGTCCGCTATCGCCAAAATCGAAGCCGCCGGTGGCAAGGCGGTCGTAATTGAATAGCCATGAAGAAGTTTATCGAGACTATCAAGAACATCTTCAAGATTGAGGAGCTTCGCAAGAGACTCGTCTACACGTTCGTGCTGATCCTGGTCTACCGTTTCGGCTGTTTCGTGGTGCTTCCGGGCATTGACGCGTCCATGCTTGCCGGCCTCCGGGACTCGTCCAGTGAGGGCCTTGTGGGCCTCCTGGACATGTTCTCCGGCGGCGCTTTCGGCAACGCCTCGATCTTCGCGCTGGGTGTGATGCCGTACATCTCGGCATCCATCGTCATCCAGCTGCTGGGCGTCTTCGTGCCGTATTTCCGCAAACTCCAGATGGAGGGCGAGAGCGGCCGCAAGAAGATGAACCAGATGACCCGCTGGCTGACCGTCCTCATCATCTGCATCCAGGGTCCGTTCTACATGGCCAACGTGCACCAGCAGATTCCTGCTGCCGCATTCGTGGCCGTCAACCAGCTTGGCTGGAGCCCCTTCATGTTCAACTTCGTTTCCACCCTCATCCTGATGGCCGGTTCGATGTTCGTGATGTGGCTTGGTGAGCGGATCACCGACCGCGGTATCGGCAACGGTATCTCCCTGATCATCATGATCGGTATCGTGGCCCGTCTCCCTTACGCCCTGACTGCCGAGATCCAGGAGAAGTTCGCCGCCAACAACGGTGGTCCCATCCTTCTGATCGTCGAGATTGTTCTCTGGCTGTTCGTGGTCATGGCCGCTGTCGCACTGGTTCAGGCCGTGCGCCGCGTCCCGGTACAGTATGCCAAGCGCGTGATCGGCAACCGGCAGTACGGCGGAGTCCGCCAGTACATCCCGCTCAAGATCAACGCTGCGGGCGTGATGCCTATCATCTTCGCCCAGGCTATGATGCTTCTGCCGCTCATCTTCTCCAAGTTCGACGCTACCCGTGGACTTGCCGCGACGCTGGGCAACACCAGAGGCTTCGTGTACAACGCTATCTTCTTCGTCCTGATCGTGATCTTCACGTACTTCTACACCGCCGTTACCGTCAACCCGACGATGATGGCCGAGAGCATGAAGCGGGACGGAGGATTCATTCCCGGCGTGAAGCCCGGCAAGAAGACCGTGGAGTATCTGGACAACATCATGTCCAGGGTTACCTTCCCCGGTTCCATCTTCCTCGGCATCATCGCCATCCTCCCTGCCATCGCGATGATTTTCGGCGTCTCCACGGCCTTCGCAAGCTTCTTCGGCGGCACTTCGCTGCTGATCCTTGTGGGTGTGGTTCTCGACACGCTGCAGCAGGTGGAAAGTTATTTGCTGATGCGCCACTACGACGGTCTGATGAAGACCGGCCGGCTCAGCGGGCGCTCAGGTATGTAGTTCTTTGATTTTAATTGAACGGTTGTGATTAAGCCCAAGACAGAAGAAGAGATCGAGTTGCTCCGCGAAAATGCGATTATCGTTTCGAAAACGCTCGCGGAAGTCGGTAAAGCGGTTGCCCCTGGTGTGACAACGAAAACGTTGAGTAAGGTAGCCGAGACTTTCATTCGCGACAATGGCGCGATCCCCAGCTTCCTTGGTTTCGAGGGCTTCCCGGCAGCCATCTGTGCCTCAGTCAACGATGTGGTCGTCCACGGTTTCCCGTCCGACTATGTCCTCAAGGAGGGCGACATCGTCAGCGCTGACATCGGTACGCTCTATAAGGGTTACAACGGCGACTCCTGCTACACCTTCCCGGTCGGGGAGGTGTCGCCGGAGACCCGGAAACTCCTGGACGTGACGAAGGAATCGCTCTACAGAGGCATCGCTGCGGCTGTCGCGGGTGCGCGGATCGGAGACATCGGATACGCGGTGCAATCGTATGCTGAATCATTCGGTTTTTCCGTGGTCCGCGAACTCGAGGGGCATGGAATCGGCCGGGAGATGCACGAGAATCCGGGCGTGCCCAACTACGGGCGTCCGGGCCGCGGCACCCACCTGGTGGACGGAATGGTCCTGTGTATCGAGCCGATGATCAACGCCGGCGGCAAGGCGGTCTATCTGGACAGAAACGGATGGGCAGTGCATACCGCCGACCACAAGAATTCGGCTCACTACGAGCTTACGGTTGTTGTCCGGAAAGGCCGGGCCGAGCAGCTCTCAACCTTCGATTTTATCGAGAAAGATGGCACGATTAAATTTTAAAGTGATTTTTTAATGTCTAAACAAGTAGCAATAGAACAAGATGGGAAGGTCATCGAGACCCTTCCAAACGCGATGTTCAAAGTCGAGCTTGAGAACGGTCACGTCCTGCTCTGCAACATTTCGGGCAAGATGCGTATGAACTTTATCCATATTCTTCTTGGCGACAAAGTGAGAGTTGAGATTTCACCGTACGATTTAACCAAAGGCAGAATATCTTTCAGATACAAATAAAAACGCATAGATATGAAAGTCAAGACATCCATCAAGAAGCGCAGCGAGGATTGCAAGATCGTCAGACGCAAAGGCCGTCTGTACGTCATCTGCAAGAAGAACCCCAAGTTCAAGATGCGCCAAGGATAATCAATCAGTAACAAATTAAGTAAAGTATAATTATGGCTAGAATCGCCGGTGTAGATTTACCGAACAACAAACAGGGAGAAATAGGTCTGACCTATATCTTCGGTATCGGCCGCTCTTCTGCGAAGCGTATCCTCGAGAAGTGCGGGATCGACCCTACCATCAAAGTGGGCGACTGGAATGACGACCAGATCGCCAAGATCCGTACCGAGATCAACGAGGAGTACAAGATCGAGGGCGAGCTCCGCTCCTCCGTCCAGATGGACATCAAGCGCCTCATGGATATCGGTTGCTATCGCGGAATCCGCCATCGTCTCGGACTTCCCGTCCGCGGCCAGAGCACCAAGAACAACGCCCGTACGCGCAAGGGTCGCAAGAAGACCGTTGCCAACAAGAAGAAGGCTACCAAGTAATCATAGATGAATTATGGCAAAGAAAACTACAACATCCAAAAGAGTTGTCAAGGTTGAAGCTTATGGCGAAGCCCATATTTCATCGACCTTCAACAACGTCATCGTGTCCCTCACCAACGCTCAGGGTCAGGTGATCAGCTGGGGCTCCGCCGGTAAGTGCGGCTTCAGAGGCTCCAAGAAGAACACTCCGTACGCTGCCCAGATGGCCGCCGAGGACGCCGCCAAGACGGCGTACGACGCCGGTCTGCGTCGCGTCAAATGCTACGTCAAGGGTCCGGGCTCCGGCCGTGAGTCCGCTATCCGTACCATCAACAATGCCGGTATCACCGTGACCGAGATCGTCGACGTCACCCCGATGCCGCACAACGGGTGCCGTCCTAAGGGCCGTCGTAAAGTTTAATTTTTTAAAGAAAGACTACTATGGCAAGATATACAGGTCCCAGCACCAAAATCGCCCGTAAGTTCGGCGAACCGATCTTCGGTTCTGACAAGTATTTTGAGAAGCGCAACTATCCTCCGGGACAGCACGGCCTCGCCGCGAAGCGCAAGAAGTCCAAGGAATATGCGACCCAGCTGAAGGAGAAGCAGAAAGTCAAGTACATGTACGGTGTGCTCGAGCGTCAGTTCCACAACACCTACGACAAGGCTTCCCGCATGGCCGGCCAGAAGGGTGAGAACCTCGTGATCCTCCTCGAGTCCCGCCTGGACAACATCGTGTACCGTATGGGCATCGCCCCTACCCGCGCTGCTGCCCGCCAGCTTGTCTCGCACCACCACATCACCCTCAACGGCAATGTGTGCAGCATCCCCTCCACCCAGGTGAAGGCCGGCGACACCGTGGCCGTGCGCGAGCGCTCCAAGAGCCTCGAGGTGATCCAGAACAGCGTGGCCTCCGTGACCAAGTACTCCTGGCTTGACTTCGACACCAAGACCCTCAGTGGTAAGTTCCTCAACGTTCCGACCCGTGCGGAAATCCCCGAGAACATCAACGAGCAGCTCATCGTCGACCTCTATTCCAAGTAATATTTAACACCCCTGTAATATGGCAATCTTAGCATTTCAGAAACCGGACAAGGTGATTATGCTCGAAAGCACCGACACTGTCGGCCGTTTCGAATTCCGGCCGCTTGAGCCGGGTTACGGCCAGACGATCGGTAACGCTCTTCGTCGCATCTTGCTGGCCTCCCTGGAGGGGTTTGCTATCAGTCAGATCAAGATCTCCGGCGTGGACCAGGAGTTCCAGACCATCCCCGGCGTCATCGAGGGGATGCAGGACATCATCCTGAACCTCAAGCAGGTGCGTTTCCGCCGCATGGTCGAGACCGTCGAGACTGAGACCGCAAACATCGTCATCAGCGGCAAGCAGGAGTTTACGGCAGAAGATATCTCCAAAGGATTGTCTTCTTTCATGGTGTTGAATCCCGAGTTGCACATCTGCTCGCTCGAGCCTTCCGTCAAGCTCGAGATCACGCTCTCCATCACGAAGGGCCGTGGTTTCGTGCCGGCCGAGGAACTCCGCGACGAGAACACGCCGATCGGTACCATTCCGGTCGATGCGATCTACACTCCGATCCGCAAGGTCAACTGGAGCGTGGAGAACTGGCGTGTCGAGCAGAAGACGGATTACGAGAAACTCAATCTTGAGATCGTGACGGACGGTTCCATTTCCCCGAACGCAGCCCTTCACGAGGCGGCCAACATCCTGATCTACCACTTCAAGCTCTTCACCGACGACAAGAAGATGTCGCTCGAGAGCACCGTGGAGACCGACAGCAAGGAACTGGACGAGGAGTCGCTGCACATGCGTCACCTCCTCCTCACCAAGCTCTCCGACGTGGGCCTGTCCGTGCGCGCCTTCAACTGCCTCAAGGCAGCTGAGATCGACACGTTCGCGGATCTCGTGTCCTATTCCCGTCCCGAGCTGATGAAGTTCCGCAATTTCGGTCGCAAGTCTCTCAACGAGATCGATCTCCTGGTCGAGAAGATGAAGCTTTCGTTCGGAATGGACGTCACCAAGTATAATATCGAACCCAAGAAAAAGAACGTATAAAAGATGAGACACAATAAAGCTATCAATCATCTTGGTCGTCAGAGCGGTCACCGTAAGGCGATGCTCGCCAACATGGCCTCTTCCCTCATTCTGAAGAAGCGCATCACCACCACCGTGGCGAAGGCGAAGGCCCTGAAGAGCTATGTCGAGCCGCTGATCACCAAGTCCAAGGATGACACGACCCACAACCGTCGTATCGTGTTCAGCTACCTCAAGGACAAGGAGGCCGTGAAGGAACTGTTCGGCGCCATCGCCCAGAAGGTCGCCGACCGTCCGGGCGGATACACCCGCGTGCTGCACGTCGGTTTCCGTCAGGGCGACGCCGCCGAGATGGCGCTGATCGAGCTCGTTGACTTCAACGAGGCCGCTCTCGCCGCCGGCACCAAGCCTGCTGCCAAGAAGACCACCCGCCGCAGCCGCGCCAAGAAGGCCGAGGCTGCTCCGGAGGCCGCCGTCGAGGCTCCTGCCGAGGCCGCTGCCGAGGCTCCCAAGGCTCCGAAGGCTCCCAAGGCCAAGAAGGCTGAGGCCCCTGCTGAAGAAGCGAAGGCTGAGTAAGGAAGCGATTCCCTATATGAAAAGCCCCATCGTCCGAGTGACGGTGGGGCTTTCTCTTTTGCCGTTTGCGGCTACAGCCGGAAGTCCGGGAAGGATTTCCCCACGCAGGCCTCGTCGTCGATAATAATGGGGCTTTCTGCCCCCAGGGAGGCAACTTTGAGGGCCATCACCATGCGGTGGTCGTGGCGCGAGGTGTAGTCGCCGCCCTTGAGCAGGCGACCGCCGAGCAGCCGCGCCGCGAGCGACTCGCCCCAGACGACGAGCTCGTCGCCTTCGACGCGCGCCTCCACGCCCATCTGCAGGAGCATCTGCAGGATGGCCTCGGCGCGGTTGGATTCCTTGGTGGCGAGGCGGCCGACGCCGGCGATGCGGCTCTCGCCCGCGCAGAAGGCGGCGAGCACGGCCACGATCGGGAAGAGGTCGGGGGCGTTGTTGAGATCCTGCTGGAAGGCCTCCAGCGGCGCCTTGCGCACGCACACGGTGCCTTCTTCGAGCTGCGAGACCACGGCGCCCGCCTCGACGAGGATGTCGATGATGGTCAGGTCAGCCTGCAGCGATTTGGTATCCATCCCCACGAGCTCGGCGGAGCCGAACACGGCGCCCGCCACGAGCAGGTTGGCGGCAGCGCTCCAGTCGCCTTCGATGTCGAAGTCGGCGGCGCGGTAGTGCTGGCGGCCGCGGACCTTGAAGTTGATGCCGGTGCAGGCGGACCAGTCGTCCGCTTCGAGCATTTCGGCGTCGCCTTCCATCTCGCTGCGCGTCTGGATGCCGAAGTGGCGCAGCACGTCGAGGGTGATGTACATATAGGGGATGCTCTTGGGCTCGCTGACGCGCAGGAGTGAATCCTTGTCGCACAGCGGCAGGGCCATCAACAGGCCGGAGATGAGCTGGGAGCCGCCCTGGCCGGGGACCTCGGCCGTGCCGGGGATGAGGTGGCCCTTGACGGTCGCCGGGATGCGGACTTCCTTGCCGGCACCTTCCGCTTCGCTGGCGAGCAGTACGCCGAAGGCGGCCATGATGTCGGCGGCGCCGCTGAGGGGGCGCCGCAGCAGGGTGCCGCGGCCGGTGACGGTGAAACTCCCGTCGCCGACGGCCGCGAGGACCGGGATGGTCAGGCGCGTCAGCAGGCCGGATTCGCCGGTGTCGACGGTACCGGGCTGGAGCTGGCGGCAGCGGGCACCGATGCCGGTGATGGCGAGCGTGGAGCCCTCCTTGCGCACCTTGGCGCCGAGCGCTCCGGCGAGCGCGAGGGCCGCCTCGGAGTCGCCGCAGGGGCTGTAGCCGCCCAGGTGCGAGGTGCCTTCGGCGAGCGCCGCGGCGAGGATCGCCCGCTGCGCGAAGCTCTTGGAGGCCGGCATCGTGCGGCCTTCCGCCCGGTAGGGCTGGCGGCCGCCGTAGAGCGTGCCGTACATTTCCGCGACGGACCACTGTCCGGGCGCGGTCGCTTCTTCTTCCGTGCGGCAGGCGTAGGTGAAGGGGGCGCCGCGCCGGAGGCATTCCATGCGCGTGTCGCGACCCGCTTCGCCCATGCCGAAAGCCACGAGCCTGCCCTGCAGGGAGTCGACGCCTTCGAGGACGACGGAATAGAGGGACTCGATGCGCGCGGCGTCTTCCGCGCTGTGGCAGGTCGTCACGACCTTGGCGATGTCCGCGCCATAGCGGAAGCAGCGCGCGAGGGCCATCTGCAGGACCCCGATGTCCGGCGTGTCGTCGAAATTATGATAGGAACGGATGATCTCCGTGCCGTTCTTGCGGCACAGGTGCTGGAAATCCTTGCTCACCTGCGCCGGGGCCTCGATCTCGAGGTCGGCGAAGCGGGCACCGGACGCGATGGCCAGGTAGAGGCGGTGCGTCGCGTCTTCCGGCGAGGCGCAGCCGTCGAGCCGGCAGGTCGCGATGAGCGGCGTGTCGGATTCGCTGAAGAGTTCTTCGATCTCCTCGTCCGAGAGGGGACAGAGGTCCAGGCGGATTTCCGCCATCTCGACCGTCGGGTCCTCGAGGATCTCGAGAATCTGCCCGTAGGTCTTATTCTGCAGGCTGGTGCAAATCATCCAGGTCTTTGATTATCACTTTGCCGATCTTCTTGATCAGGACGAAGTGGAGGATTCCTTTTTCGGCTTTCTTGTCTTTCCAGAGGGCGGCTTCGAGCTCGCTTTCCGGGCAGGGCAGCTCCGTCGGGAGGCCGCAGGCCTGCAGGTCCGTGCGCAGGCGGTCCGCCAGCCCGGGCTGGCAGACGCCCAGGCGCTCGGACAGGAGCGCGGCCTGGACCATGCCCACGGCGACGGCCTCGCCGTGCGTCATCGGGTCGGCCACGTCGTGCGTGTGCTGGTACCATTCGATGGCATGGGCGTAGGTGTGGCCGAGGTTGAGATAGCGGCGGATGCTCTCCTCGTAGGGATCCTGTTCCACGATCTTGCGCTTGACGGCCGCGGCCGCCTCGATGAGCGGGGCGAGGGCGTGAAAGTCGATCTGGGGTTCGGAGAGGAGCTTGACGGCCTTCTCGTAGCGGCCGCCCTTGTTGTCGATGATGAAGGTCTTGAGCATCTCGGCGGCGCCGGAGCGGAGCTCCCGGGCCGGCAGGCTCTGCAGCACTTCCGGCAGGATGCGGGTGTAGATCGGGAATTTGGTGACGCCGATCATGTTCTTGTATCCGTCCAGGTTGACGCCGGTCTTGCCGCCCACGCCCGCGTCCACCTGGCTGAGCAGGGTGGTGGGGTAGTTGGCGTAGCGCACGCCGCGCTTGTAGATGCTGGCGGCGAAGCCCACCAGGTCGGTGGTCACGCCGCCGCCCACGGCCCAAACGATGGCGTCGCGGTTGGCGCCCTGGGCGAGGAGCCAGCGGCAGATGGCCAGCACGGTGTCCATCGTCTTGTGCTCTTCGTCGGCGATGATGGCCAGCGAAGGGCGCCCTTCGGCGATTTTGAGGGCGAAAGACTCGACGTTGCGGTCGTAGATGACGTAGATGCTTTTCTTCTCCATATGGGTAGCGAAGATACGCCAAAAATTTGATAAATCGCGTTTTTTAAATACCTTTGCAGTCCCCAATCAGCCCTGATGGCGGAATTGGTAGACGCGCTGGACTCAAAATCCAGTGGCCTTTAAAGCCGTGCGGGTTCGATTCCCGCTTGGGGCACGAGAAAAGGGAGCGCAACCGCGCTCCCTTTTCTGCGTTTCCGCCCTTCGGGCTATTGGAAATCGGCGACGGTCCGGGAGGGATCCCAGACGACCGGCAGGCCGAAGAGACCGCTGGATTCCAGGTATTCTTCGATGGGAGGCAGTCCGATGCTGCTGCGCAGGCTGTCGAGCGCCGCGGGATCCTCCACGGGCCAGAGATACATCGGCAACGTCTGCGGCAACGTCTGCTCCTCGCCAAATATGATCGTGCCCGTTATCTTGATCTGCGTACCGTAGATCTGGGGCTTCCCTTCCTCCATCAGGACCCGGTCGTTCAGGGTGGCATAGTCCGACTTGTCCAGGACGCCCTCTTCGGCCTTAGCCTTGACGAGGTCGAGATATTTTCTGCGGGTTGCGAGGTCGGAGTGGTCGATGACGAGCCAGATGGCCTGATTGGCCTTGTCGGACAGCCGGGCGGGCCAGCCCTCCTTGTCCAGGATGCCGAACACCGTGGCCTGGTTCAGCGAGTCCGTCAGCGCCATTTCGGTGGAATACGTCACGATTTCGTCGTACGACAGCGAGGAAAGCACAGTCCATTTGCGCACCTCCTGGTCCTTGTCATATACCTCTTCCAGGATCCGGTTATACCGATTGCTGCAGCCGCTGACCGCCGCGAGCAGGAAAATGAAAGCGATTCTACAAAGTTTAAGCATCATATAAAGGGATTAATCGCAGCAAATTTACGTTTATTCTGCGGACTCGGCAAGAACGCCTGCTGTCACTTCGCAGGCTTATCCACCGGGACGAGGCGCTGGACGAGGAGCGGGGCGGCGAGGTTGCCGGCCACGTTGAGCAGCGTGGCGGGGATGTCGCAAATGGTGCCGATGATCAGCAGGGCGGCCGCGAAGGAGGGGTCCAGCCCCAGCACCGCGCAGATGAGCAGCTCGCCGGTCATCCCGCCCACGGGGATGGCGCCCACCACGATGCTTTCCAGCAGCGCCAGGAAGATGACCAGCGCGGCGCCTCCGAGCCCCTGCGGCGGCGCGCCGAAGAAATAGAGCGCGAAGAGCACCTTGGCCACGGAAGTGACCACGGAGCCGTTCTTGTGCAGGTTGGTCCCCAGCGGGACGATGCCATCCACGATCTTGTCGCTCACGCCCAGCCGGCGCGCCGCGGTCATGTTGACGGGCATGCAGGCGGCCGACGAGCAGGTGCCGACGGCCGTGGCCGACGGCGGGAGCATCTCCTTCCAGAAGCGTCCGAGCGGGACGTGGCAGAACAGGGCATATAGCGACAGGAAGACCAGATAGCACACGGCGCTGGCGGCGCAGACCACCAGGAAGATCTCGAAATAGTCCCCCACGATCTGGCCGCCCAGCGCGCCGACGGTGTCGGCGAAATAGCAGCCGATGCCGATGGGCGCGAGCTTCATCACCAGGTCCATCATCTTGATGACGACCGCCTCGCCTTCGGCGATGAAGCGCTCCACCAGGGCCGCCTTCTGGCCCAGCAGGGCCACGGCCAGCCCGAACAACGCGGAGAACAGGATCAGCGGGAGCAGGTGCTCGCGCGACAGCAGCAGGGCGAAGTCGTCGACCGTCAGGGCCGACACGAGCGCGTCGCCCAGGTCCACGCCTTCCGCCATCACGCTGCCCGCCGCGTCGCCGCCCTGGCCCAGGATCCGGGTGAAGGGATTCCATGCGGACATGAAGCCGAAGGAGAAGACGCCCGCCACGAGCGACATGGCCAGGAACACGCCCAGCGCGGTCGCGAGGATCCGCCCGACCGCGCCGCTGCGCTGCATCACCACGAGCGAATGCGCCACGGAGAAGAATACCAGCGGCACCACCAGCATGAACACCAGGTTGAGGAACAGCATGCCCGGCGCGCGCAGCACCCGGGCGCCGTCCCCGAGGGCCGCGCCCAGCACGCCGCCCACGACCAGCCCTACCAGCAACAGGAGCGTCGCGCCGTAATTCTTCAGGAACGTATTCTTCATCTCCTTACAAAGATAGGAAAAAGAATGGCCCGACGCGCGATTGCGCCGGGCCATCGTCATGCTAGCGGAAGAGCATCGGGGCGAACTGGTGCAGGGAGCGGCGCCAGGTCAGCCATTCGTGGCCGGTGCCCGGGGACTCGTAGTAGACGTGGTTGACGCCGAGGCTGTCGAGGGCGCAGTGCAGGTCATAGATGCCCTTGTACATGCCGGCCGGTTCGTCGGTGCCGATGCTGATGTAGAGGAGATGGTAGTCGTCATTGATGGAGGTCGGATACATCTCGCTGTCGCGGCGGTCGCCGGGGCCGCGGCCGGAGCCGCTGAAGCCGCCGATCCAGCCGAAGAGCTCAGGATGGTCCAGGCCGATGGTGTAGGACTGGAAGCCGCCGAGCGAGAGGCCGCAGATGGCGCGGTGGTCGCGGTCGGCGACGGTGCGGAAGCGCGCGTCGAAGGTCGGGACGGTCTCCTCGACCATCACCTTCTCGAAGGCGTCGAAGTTGAACAGGTTGAAGCGGCCGCCCGGCTGCTCGCCGGCCAGCGTGGCCACGCCGTGCTCGCAGACGATGATCATCGGCTCGCACTCGCCCGCGGCGATCAGGTTGTCCATGATGTTCTTCATCATGCCCTGGGTGGCCCAGCCGGTCTCATCCTCGCCGGCGCCGTGCATCAGGTAGAGCACCGGGAAGCGGCGCTCCGGCTCCGAGGCGTACTGGGGCGGGAGATAGACGTAGCAGGTGCGCTCCGCGGCCGTCAGCGCGGAAGGATATTTCTCGATGCGGATCTCGCCATGCGGGACCTTCTTCTCCAGGTAGTAGTCCACGCCGGCCTCCGGGATCTCGATGCCGCTGCCCCAGTAGAACGAACCGAAGAACTGCTGCGTGTTGGGGTCGGCCACCCGCTGGCCGTCCACGTTGAGCATATAGTAGTGGAAACCCGGCACGAGCGGCTCGGAAGTGGCCTCCCAGATGCCGTCCTCGCCCTTGACCATGTTGTAGCTCTTGCCACCGACGTTCACGGCGACGGAGTCGGCGTCGGGGAAGTCGACGCGGAAGACGGCGCTGAGGTCGGGATTGACCATCGGGTAGTCGTGGCCGGGAAGGTTGGTGGTTGCAGGGGTCGGCTTGGTGAGGACGCCGACCTGGGTGTTGCCCGCGCAGGAGGCGAGCACGGCCGCCGCGAGGAGCAGCCCGGAAATGAGGTTGATTTTCATATACGTGGTTTTCAGTAAAGGCAAAGTTACGCAATAAATGCGTCGGCGCGATGGTGAAATATCGCGCAATTCGGTCATAATCTTTGGAAAATCCTTACACCGGGCGGGTCTTGTCCCGCAACCAGTCGGCGATCTCGCCGGGCAGGTGCGGGGAGAGCGCCTGCCGGACACGCTCGTGGTAGGCGTTGAGCCAGTCGATCTCGGCGCGGTCCAGCAGCGACAGGTCGAGCGCGTCCGTCTCGAAATGGCAGAGCGTGAGCGGCTCGAAGGCGAGCCAGCGGCCGAATTCCGAGACGCCGGCCTCCACGCAGAGGAGCAGATTCTCATGCCGCACGCCGTGCTTTCCCTCGCGGTAGATGCCCGGCTCGTCGGAGACGACCATTCCGGGCTCGAAGGGGACGGGGTTGAGGTTCTGCCGGATGTCGTGCGGTCCCTCGTGCACGCCGAGGAACCAGCCCACGCCGTGGCCCGTGCCGTGTCCGAAGTTGCGCTTGCTGCGCCAGAGCGGCGCGCGGGCGAGGACGTCCAGCCGGCAGCCGGGCGTCCCTTCGGGGAAGACGGCCATCGCGAGGGCGATGTGGCCCTTGAGCACGAGCGTATAGTCCTCGCGCTCCAGCGCGGAAAGGCGTCCCATCGGGACGGTGCGCGTGATGTCTGTGGTGCCGCAGGTATACTGCCCGCCCGAGTCGCACAGGTACAGCCCCTCGTCGCGGATCACCGGCGCATAGTTGTGCGGGGTGATGTAGTGGGGCAGCGCGGCGCCGGGGCCATAGGCGGAGATGGTCTCGAAGCTGTCGCCCAGGTAGCCCTCGCGGTCGCCGCGCAGCTGGCCGAGCTTGACGGCGGCATCCCATTCGGTGATTCCGCGCCCCGCGGCCACGGACTTCTCCAGCCAGTAGAGGTAGCGCTCCATGGCGATGCCGTCCTGCAGGTGCGCCTCGCGCATCCCGGCGATCTCGCGGGCGTTCTTGACGGCCTTGCGCAGCCCGACGGGGCTCGTGCCCTCTTCGAGGGCGACGCCGTCGGACGCCAGGGTGGAATAGAGCTGGTAGTTGAGGCTGGCCGCGTCCACGAAGAGGCGGCCCTGGAATTCGGAGGGGAGGTAGTCGATGTCGGAATAGGGATGCAGGCGCACCCCGTCCGCCTCGAGGATGCTGAAGGTGGCGCGGGTCTGCGGGTCTTCGACCTTCTCCTTGACCACGTACCAGCACACCTCGGAGCGCGTGACGAGCAGGTAGCTGATCACGAGCGGGTTGTATTCGATGTCGGAGGCGCGGACGTTGAGGAGCCAGGCGATCTCGTCGAGCGCCGTCAGCAGGATGCCGTCGCAGTCCTGCTCGCGCAGGAAGGCGCGCAGCCAGGAGATCTTTTCCCTGCGGGTCTCGCCGGGGTCCACCGTGAAGATGGGCGTCTGCGGGATGGCCGGGCGGTCCGCCCAGAATCTGTCCAGCAGGTCGGGGACGCTGAGGACGGTCCCCGGCAGCGACTGCGCGAAACCGGCGCCCGTGCACAGGCCGTCCACGGCGATGAGGGCGTCGTCGCCGAACTGCTGCCGCAGCCAGTCGGGGATGGGGACCTGCTCCGGCACGCGCATCTTGTGGAGCGCGATGCCCGTGCCAGCCAGCTGCTGCTCCGCCTGGATGAAGTAGCGCGTGTCCGTCCAGAGGCCGGCGTGGTCGAGCGTGACCACGAGGTCGCCGGCTTCGCCGGTGAATCCCGACAGCCATTCCACCTGCTTCCAGCGCTCGGCGGGATACTCGCTGCAATGGGGGTCGGAACCGGTGACGACCACGGCGTCCCAGCCCTTGGCGCGCATCAGGGTGCGCAGCATTTCGATTCTTTCAGCCATACCATACAAATATAATTATTATTTTTGCATGGTATGAAGATAGGGAACCTGGATCTGGGAGAGCGCCCGCTGCTGCTCGCGCCGATGGAGGACGTCACGGACGTCTCCTTCCGCGTGCTCTGCCGCGAGCAGGGCGCGGACATGGTCTATACGGAGTTCGTCAACTCCGACGGCCTGGTGCGCGACGTCCCCAAGACCATCGCCAAGATGCATACGCTGGAGGAGGAGGCCCCCGTGGGCATCCAGATCTACGGCCAGCACCCCGACGCGATGGTGGAGGCGGCCCGGATGGCCGACCGGGCGGCGGAGCTCGCCGGCGGCCACGGCGCCGACCTGGTGGACATCAACTTTGGCTGCCCGGTGAGCAAGATCGCCGGCCGCGGCGCCGGTTCCGGGATGATGCGTGAGCCGGACAAGATGGTGGCCATCACCAAGGCCGTCGTGGAGGCGGTCGGCAAGCCCGTCACGGTCAAGACCCGCCTGGGCTGGGACGACAGCTCCAAGATCATCGTCGAGCTCGCCGAGCGCCTGCAGGACGTGGGCATCGCCGCGCTGACCATCCACGGCCGCACGCGCTGCCAGCTCTACAAGGGCGCCGCCGACTGGACGCTGATCGGGGCCGTCAAGGCCAATCCCCGGATGCATATCCCCATCATCGGCAACGGCGACATCACCGACGGTCCGTCCGCGCGCCAGGCCTTCGAGCGCTACGGCGTGGACGGCGTGATGATCGGCCGTGCGACCTTCGGCCACCCGTGGATCTTCCGCGAGATCAAATACTACCTCGAGCACGGCGAGCCAATGCCCGACCTGACCGTGGCGGAGAAGGTCGCCCTGGCGCGTCGCCACCTCGCCCTGTCCCTGAAGTACAAGGGCGAGCCGCGCGGCATCTACGAGATGCGCCGCCACCTTTCCTGCTATTTCAAGGGCCTGCCCGATTTCAAGGAGACCCGCATGCGGATGGTCACGACCCTGGACGTGGCCGAATTGCAAGATATCCTGGATTCCATCGAAAAGCGCTATGATTGACAAGATCCTCCTTTTCCCCTACTATCTGGTCCTGAAGCTGCGCGACCGCCGCTTCAGCCGGCCCGGCCGCAAGTTCCACTACGCCGACGTGCCCACCCTGTGTATCGGCAACGTGACCGTCGGCGGCACGGGCAAGACTCCGCACGTGGAGATGGTCCTGCGCCTGCTGAAGCAGAACCCCGAATGGGGCGGCCGGCAGTTTGCCGTCCTTTCGCGCGGCTACAAGCGCGAGAGCCGCGGTTTCCAGCAGGTGACCGCGAGCGGCAGCGCGACGATGTTCGGCGACGAGCCGCTCCAGATCAAGAAGAAATTCCCGCAGGTGGTCGTGGCCGTGGACAAGGACCGCGTGGAGGGCGCCGACCTGCTGGTGCATCCCGAGAAGCTCCAGGGGCGCAAGTGGGCGCGCCGGTGCTGGAACCGCGAGTTCCCGGCGGCGGACTACATCGTCCTCGACGACGCCTTCCAGTACCGACGGCTCAAGGCCACCAAGACGGTCGTCCTGGTGGACTACAACCGCCCGGTCCACAAAGACATGCTCCTCCCGCTGGGTCGCCTGCGCGACCTCCCCGAGCGGATCTACGACGCCGACGTGCTGATCGTGACCAAGTGTCCGGAGACCCTGGACGACGACGCCCGCATCCGGTTCGTCAGCCAGATGGGCTTCACCGGATACCTCCCGTCCGCGTTCGGGGCGACCAACCCCAGGGGGCGCCACCAGCAGATCTTCTTCACGACCGTCCGCTACGGACAGGCCGAGGGTGTGTTCCCCACGGCGGAGCCGCGCTTCGTCTATTCCAAGAAGACGATCGTCCTGACCGGCATCGCCAAGGACGGCCCGCTCCGCTCCTTCCTGAGCGACACCTACAAGATCGTCAAGCGCTTCTCCTTCCCGGACCACCACCGCTTCGCGTGGAAGGACATCAACCGCCTGCAGGACGCCTCCAAGGAGCAGCCGACGGCGGCGATCATCACGACGGAGAAGGACGCCCAGCGCCTGCTGGACTACTCCGGCATGCCGGAAGGGTTGATGCAGCGCCTGTTCTACATCCCGATCGAGGCGGACTTCCTGTCGGAAGAGGAGCGGACGGCATTCACGGAATTCATCACCCGCCTATAAGAAAAACCCCGGCCGCGAAGCCGGGGTTTTCCATATCGCAGGGGAGCGCCGTCGCTAGACGGTCAGGATCTCCTTCTCCTTGGCGGCGACGAGTTCGTCGACGCGCTTGACATTCTTGTCGGTCAGCTTCTGCACCTCGGCTTCGGCTTCTTTCTCGGTGTCCTCGGACATGCCGTCGTTCTTCTGGGCCTTCTTCAGGACCTCGATGCCGTCGCGGCGGGCGTTGCGCACCACGACCTTGGCCTGCTCGCCGGCGGCCTTGGCCTTCTTGATGAGGTCCTTGCGGCGGTCCTCCGTGAGCGCCGGGACGGCGCAGCGGATCACCTCGCCGTTGTTGGACGGGGTCAGGCCGAGGTTGGCGTCGATGATCGCCTTCTCGATCTTGTTGATGAGGTTCTTCTCCCAGGGCTGCAGCGCGAGGGTCTTGACGTCCGGGGCGGAGATGGAGGCCACCTGGTGCAGCGGGGTGGGGGTACCGTAGTAGTCGATGGTCACGCCGTTGAATATGGCAGGGTTGGCCTTGCCGACACGGTAGGACTTGAGGTCCTCCTCGAGGAAGTTGAGGGCTTCCTGCATCTTGCCATCGGTCTGGTTGATGATTTCTTTGGCTTGTTCGGTCAACATATCTTCTTGAGTTGTGTGTTAATAGTCCTATTGATATACGCGCGTTACGCGTGCACGACTGTGCCGATCTTCTCTCCGTTCAACAGCCGTGCCAGATTGCCGTCCTGCTCGACGTTGAAGACGATGATGGGGATGGGCCCCTGCTCGCAGAGGGCGAAGGCGGTCAGGTCCATGACCTTGAGCTTGTCGGAGATCGCCTTGGAGAAGGTGAGCTCGTCGTAGCGCGTGGCGTTGGGGTCCTTCTCGGGGTCGGCGGTGTAGACGCCGTCCACGCGCGTGCCCTTCAGCAGCGCGTCCGCGCCGATCTCGAGGGCGCGCAGCGCGGCGCCGGAGTCGGTGGTGAAGAAAGGATTGCCGGTGCCGCCGGCGATGAGGGCCACGCCGCCGCGCTCCAGCACGGCAATGGCGTCTTCCTTGCGGTAATAGTGGGCGACGGGCTGCATCGGCGTGGCGGTGAAGACTTCCGCCTCCACGCCCAGACTGCGGACCGCGCCGGCGATGGCGAGGGCGTTCATCACGGTGGCGAGCATGCCCATGCGGTCGCCCGTGATGCGGTCGAAGCCTTTGCCGAGTCCCTGCAGGCCGCGGAAGAAATTGCCGCCTCCGTTGACGACTGCGACCTGGTGTCCGGCCTTCACGGCCTCCACGATCTCCCGGGCATAGCGGACGAGATATTTCTCGTCGATTCCTTTGCCGGCGGGGCCGCCCAGACTCTCTCCGCTCAGCTTCAACAATACTCTCATGGCTTCTTTATTATGGAAAACAAATTTATTGGAAAATTATGGAACTTGCAAGATTTGGGCTATATTTGCACTCTGAACTAGCTTAAATCCAAACACGATGTTTATATTCAACTCCTCTATCGGCAAGAAATTCATCCAGGCGGTGAGTGGAGCCTTCCTGATCATCTTCCTCCTTCTGCATGCGACGATCAACTTCTTCTCCGTGATCGATTCCTTCACGGGCAAGTTCGGCATTGCCGCGGCCGACGCGGAACTCTTCAGCAAGGGCGACGGCCTGTTCAAGCTCGGCTGCGACTTCATGTCCACGCCGGTCATCTCCATCATGGTCCCGGTCCTGGCGCTCGGCTTCCTGGTGCACATCGTCTATGGTTGCTGGCTGACCTGGCAGAACATCCGCGCCCGCGGCGGCGTCAAGCGCTACGAGGTGCCCAGCAAGGCCGCCGTCGATTCCTGGTCCGCCAAGAACATGTTCGTGCTCGGCATCGTCATCCTCGGCATCCTCGGCTTCCACCTGACGCACTTCTGGGCCAAGATGCAGCTCCCCGAGCTGTTCGGCATCGGCACCTACGAGAACAACCCGTACCTGCTGCTGACCACCACGTTCGGCAACTGGTGGATCCTGGCGTTCTACATTGTGTGGTTCGTCGCCATCTGGTTCCACCTCGTCCACGGCTTCTGGAGCATGCTCCAGACCGTCGGCTGGAACGGCTCCGTCTGGTTCAAGCGCATCAAGGTCATCGGCGTGATCGTCGCCTCCCTGATCGTCCTGATGTTCGTCGCCACGGCGGTCAACGCCTTCGTGCAGGCGAACTTCATCGCGTAGGCGCGATTCCCGTTTGGTTTTTCAGAATAAAATTCATACCTTTGCGGTCCCTATTTTGTGTAGGGATCGCAATTTTTATTAACTTATTAAAGATCAAGACAGTGGACACACAAAGCTACAAAACTGTTTCGCTTAACAAAGCGACTGTAGACAAGAAGTGGGTTGTCATTGACGCGACTGATCTCGCACTTGGTCGTCTGGCATCCCGCGTGGTTCTCGCCCTCCGTGGCAAGAACAAGCCGGGTTTCACTCCCCACGTGGATTGCGGTGACAACGTCATCGTGATCAACGCTGAGAAGGTCTCCCTGAGCGGCAAGAAGATGACTGACCGGGTCTATACCCGTTACACCGGCTATCCCGGTGGACAGCGGTTCACGACCCCGCGCGAGATTCTCGCCAAGCAGCCCGCCGAACTCGTCAGGAGAGCAGTCAAGGGTATGCTCCCCAAGACCCGTCTTGGTGCTGACCTCCTCGGCAACCTCTATGTGTATGCCGGTCCGGAGCACCCGCACCAGGCCCAGAACCCGAAAGTTATCAAGTTGGACGAAATTTAAACAGAGCAAATGGAACAGACACACGCCCTTGGAAGACGTAAAGCAGCCGTCGCTCGCGTTTATCTCGCTCCCGGTGCAGGCAACGTCACGGTCAACGGCCGTCCCCTCGAGACCTATTTCTCGCTGGACTCCCTCCGTTACATCGTGAACCAGCCGTTCGAAGTTACCTCTACGCTTGGTCAGTTTGACGTCAAGGTCACCGTCATCGGCGGTGGTATCAAGGGTCAGGCTGAGGCCATTCGTCTGGGTATCGCCCGTGCACTCAGCGAGCTGGACCGTGAAGCATACCGTTCTGCGCTCAAGGCCGCCGGTTTCCTCACCCGCGATGCACGCGAGGTCGAGCGCAAGAAGCCGGGTCAGCCTGGTGCACGCCGCCGCTTCCAGTTCAGTAAACGTTAGTTACTGCCCGTTTTACGGCACAGTCGCGGTTCTAAACTTCCGGTGTCCGTGAGGACCGAGATGGGAAGTTGCCGCACTGCGGAAAAGGTCGGAGACCGGAACCTCCGCTACTCCGCCTTGATGAAAAGAGACCCCGCCAGGCGGGGACAGTTTAGAACAAAACAAAACAAAGAGACACAAAATGTCACGTACAAATTTCCAGGAATTGCTTGATGCAGGTGTTCACTTCGGCCACCTGGCCCGTAAGTGGAACCCCCGGATGGCTCCCTATATCTTCGACCAGAAGAGTGGAAAACACATCATCGACCTGCACAAGACCATCGTCAAGATCGACGAGGCGGCCGAGGAGATGAAGCAGCTGGCCAAGTCCGGCCGCAAGATCCTCTTCGTCGCCACCAAGAAGCAGGCCAAGGAACTCGTCAAGGAGAAGGCCACCGCGGTCAACATGCCCTCCATCACGGAGCGCTGGGCCGGCGGTATGCTGACCAACTTCCCGACGATCCGCAAGGCCGTCAAGAAAATGTCCACCATCGACAAGATGAAAGAGGACGGTACCTTCGACAAGCTCGCCAAGCGTGAGCGTCTGCAGGTCGACCGTCAGCGCGCAAAGCTCGAGAAGAACCTCGGCTCGATCCGCGACATGTCCCGCCTCCCTTCCGCCCTGTTCGTCATCGACGTGCAGAAGGAGGCCAACGCCGTCAAGGAGGCCAATCGCCTCAACATCCCGGTATTCGCAATGGTTGATACTTGTTGCGATCCCACCCCGATTGATTATGTGATACCGGCGAACGACGACGCGACGAAGTCCATCGAGTGCATTCTGAACGTTCTGTGCGCTGCCATCCAGGAAGGCCTCGACGAGCGCAAGCTCGAGAAGGACAAGGAGGCTGCCGAGGAGACTGTCGCCGAGGAGGGTGCCAAGCCCGCCGCCCGCAAGCTCCGCGCCCGCAAGGGCGGCAAGGACGCTGAGGACAAGACCGAAGAGGCTGCCGCCGAATAATGTTCCATTGATAAAAGAATAAAGCAATATGGCAATTACTGCTGCAGATGTAATGAAACTCCGGAAGATGACTTCCGCCGGTATGATGGACTGCAAGAAGGCCCTCGAAGAAGCCAACGGCGACTTCGACAAGGCTGTCGGCATCATCCGCGAGAAGGGCAAGCTCGTGGCCGCCAAGCGTGCGGACCGTGAGACTTCCGAGGGTGCGGTGAAAGCCCGCGTGGCCGGCAACAAGGCGATTCTTGTCTGCCTGGGCTGCGAGACCGACTTCGTGTCCCGCAACTCCGACTTCCAGAACCTCGCCAACGCCATCGCCGACGTGGCCATCGCCAACTGCCCGGCCGACATCGAGGGCCTCAAGGCCTGCAAGATGGCGGACGGCTACACCGTGGCCGAAGCTGTCGAGGCTCAGACCGGCAAGACCGGTGAGAAGCACGTGCTCGCTTACTATGCGCTCGTGGAGGCTCCCTTCGTGGTCGAGTACATCCACACGCTCAACGGCAAGCTCGGCGCCCTCGTGGGCTTCAACAAGGAGGTCCCTGCGGAGCTCGCCAAGGGTATCGTGATGCAGGTCGCATCCATGAACCCGGTGGCCATCTCCCCGGCTGACTGCCCGGCCGAGGTGCTCGAGAACGAGAAGAAGGTCGCGATCGAGAAGACCAAGGAAGAGCAGGTCCAGAAGGCCGTTGACGCCGCCCTCAAGAAGGCCGGCATCAACCCCGCCCACGTGGACAGCGAGGACCACATCGAGTCCAACATGTCCAAGGGCTGGATCACGCCCGAGCAGGCCGCCCAGGCCCGCGAGATCATCAAGACCGTCGGTGCCGAGAAGGCCGCGAACCTTCCTGCCCAGATGATCGAGAACATCGCCAACGGCCGTGTCCAGAAGTTCCTCAAGGAGAACACCCTGATGGAGCAGGAGTACCAGATGGCCGACGACAAGTCCACGGTCGCCCAGGCGCTCGCCGCCTTCGACAAGGACGCCAAGGTCGTTGCCACCAAGCGCTTCTCTCTCAACGACTAATCATACAGTCAAATATTCCTTAAATGGCCCGCCAACTGCGGGCCATTTTTGTTATCTTTGTGACCGTATGAATCTGAAAAGTCTCGCGAAAGACACGGCGCTCTACGGCTTGAGCAGCATCGTCGGCCGGTTCCTGAATTACCTGCTGGTGATTCCCCACACCCACATCATTCCCGTGGAGAGTGGGGGCTATGGCATCGTCACGAACCTGTACGCCTACACGGCGCTGTTCTTTGCGCTGCTGACCTTCGGCATGGAGACGACCCTGTTCCGCTATGGCAGCAAGCCCGGCGTGGACGACAAGATGGTCTACAGCAACGCCCTCCGGATGGTGGGCGGCGTGGGCCTCTTCTTCCTGGCCGCCGTCCTCCTGCTGCTGCGCCCGGTCGCCGGCGCCATGGGCTATGCAGCCCACCCCGAGTATGTCGGCATCTTTGTGCTGATCACGGTTCAGGACGCGTTCCAGGCCGTGATGTTCAGCCGCCTGCGGCAGCAGAAGCGGCCCTTGCGCTTCGTCGCGCTGAAGTTCGCCTTCATCATTCCGAGCATCCTGCTCAACCTCTTCATCTTCCTCGTGATGCCGAATTCCCCGGCTTTGCATGACCTCTTCATCCAGAGCAACTACGGCGTGGGGCTTATTTTCCTGACGAACCTGATCTGTACGACGCTGGTTTCCTTCCTCTTCATTCCGGAGATGCGGGGCATCGCGTACGGTTTCGACAAGGGGCTGGCGAAGCAGATGCTGGTCTATGCCTGGCCGCTGCTGCTGCTCAGTCTTGTGGGCGTGCTCAACCAGGTGGCCGACAAGATCCTGCTGCCCAAGCTGATGCCGGGCGAGGAGGGATCTGTCCAGCTGGGCATTTATGGAGGGTGCGTCAAGATCGCGATGGTGATGGCGCTGCTTACGCAGGCCTTCCGTTATGCCTACGAGCCCATCGTCTTCGCGGACAACAAAGACAAGCAGAATCCCGCTACGCTTGCCGACGGGACCAAATACTTCGTCATCTTCACGCTGCTGGCATTCCTGGCCGTCATGATCTATATGCCGATCCTGCAGCATATCGTGGGCAAGTCCTACCGGGAGGGCCTCGGGGTCGTTCCGGTCGTGATGATGGCGGAGATCTTCATGGGCGTCTATTTCAACCTGTCCTTCTGGTACAAGCTCACCGACCAGAACTGGTGGGGCGCCGTCATCAGCGCCATCAGCGTGGCGGTGATGGTCGGGATCAACGTCCTCTTCGTTCCGAAGATCGGCTACTGGGCCTGCGCCTGGGGCGGTTTCGCCGGCTACGGCATCGCGATGCTGATCAGCTATTTCCTCGGACAGAAGAAGTATCCCATCCCCTATGACCTCAAGGCGATCGGCAAGTTCGTGCTGGTCGCGGGCGCGATGTTCGCTATCTACTGGTTCTGGCTGCGGACGCTGCCCGCCTGGCTGCAGATGGCCCTCGGGACGCTGCTGCTCGGCGTGTACGCCCTGGTCGCCTGGCGCGAAATCAAATCAACAAAAGCAATATGAAACGTTTATTAACCCTTACCCTCTGCTGCCTCGGCGCAGCCGCGCTGCTGGTCAGCTGCGGCGGCAACGCCGCCAAGAAGGCTGACAAGGCCGCGGCGAAGGCCGCCGCCGACTCGGTCGCGGCAGTGGAACAAACCCAACGCACGATGGACAAAATCGCCAACCTGCCGGCCGAGCCGGTCTTCGACATCATCACCTCGATGGGTGTCATCAAGATCAAACTGTATGCAGACACGCCCAAGCACCGCGAGAACTTCGCGAAGCTGGCCCTGGAGAAGTATTACGACGGCATCCTCTTCCACCGCGTCATCGACGGCTTCATGATCCAGGCCGGCGATCCGCTGACCAAGGACGCCAACAACAAGCCGCGCTTCGGCACCGGCGGCCCGGACTACACCATCCCCGCCGAATTCGTGCCTGCGCACAACCACAAGAAGGGCGCCCTGGCCGCCGCCCGCCGCGGCGACGCCGTCAACCCCTACAAGGAGTCTTCCGGTTCCCAGTTCTACATCGTCCAGGACGCGCGCAACTGCGCCCAGCTGGACGGTGAATACACCGTCTTCGGCGAGACCATCGAGGGCCTCGACGTGATCGACAAGATCGCCGCCGTCGAGACCGACCGCCGCGACTGCCCGCTGCAGGATGTCAAAATCATCACGATTAAGCTGGCCGAGTAGCCGCTGTGGCACAGATATTGTTACTGAATTAAACCGAATAGTTTTTTCATAGGTTTAATTTTAGGTTAGAATTGCTCAAGGGCCCTGCTGCGACAGCAGGACCCTTGTTTTTTATGGGGGTGACGGCGAAATTAATGACGCACTATGCGGAAAATGGGGGCATAAGGGTGATTTTTTGTACGGAGGGCGTTTGCGGAAAAACGCAGAATCCGTATATTTGAGGGTTATAACACGAATAACCCATGGAGAAAGTAACCGTTCTGCCCCCCGAGAAACTGATCGGCGGATGGATTGACCCGAAGTACCTCCCCGAAGGAAAAGACAAGTATTACATCCGGGACAAGCAGGTGCGCAAGCCGCGTGGCGGCTGGCGGCACCTGACCAGCGACGAGATCGAGGCCCTGGTCATGAACGACAACACGGCCGCCAGCTGGGACACCATCTGGGTGACGGACGAATTCCGGCCGCACGGGGTCAAGAACAACAAGTTCTACGGGACCGTCCGCATCGGTCGCGTGACCGAGAACGGCCTCCAGTTCCACGACCTCCGGCTGCCGATCGGTATCACCAATTCCTCGATCCACTCCTGCGACATCGGCGACGACTGTGCCATCCACAACGTCCATTATCTCTCGCATTATATCATCGGCAACCGCTGCATGCTCTTCAACATCGAGGAGATGTGCACCACGGACCACGCCAAGTTCGGCAACGGCATCATCAAGGAGGGCGAGCCCGAGGAGGTCCGCGTCAAGATCGAGGTGATGAACGAAACCGGCTGCCGCGCGGTCTATCCCTTCGACGGGATGACGACCGCCGACGCCTATATGTGGGCCAAATACATCGACGACGAGCCCCTGCAGCAGAAGCTCCGCGAGATCACCCAGGCCTCCGTGGACAGCCATCGCGGCTACTACGGCACCGTCGGCGAAGGGTGCGTCATCAAGAATTCTTCCATCATCAAGGACGCCAGGATCGGCGCCTCCTGCTACATCAAGGGCGCGAGCAAGCTCAAGAACATCACGATCAATTCCTCCGAGAAGGAGCCTTCGCAGATCGGCGAGAACGTCATCATGGTCAACGGCATCATGGGCGTCGGCAGCCGCGTCTTTTATTCCTGCACGGCCATCCGCTTCGTGATCGGCAACAACAGCGCCCTCAAGTTCGGCGCCCGCCTGATCAACTCCATCCTCGGCGACAACTCCACGATTTCCTGCTGCGAGGTGCTCAACAACCTCATCTTCCCGGCGCACGAGCAGCACCACAACAATTCCTTCCTGGTGGCCGCCTGCGTCAAGGGCCAGAGCAACATGGCCGCCGGCGCGACCATCGGCTCCAACCACAACAGCCGCACCAACGACAACGAAGTGGTCGCCGGCCGCGGCTTCTGGCCGGGCCTGTGCACGAGCATCAAGCATTCCAGCGTCTTCGCCTGCTATACGCTGCTCGCCAAGGCCGACTACCCGGCCGAGCTCAACATCCCGCTCCCGTTCTCCCTGCTGAGCAACAACGCCAAGGAAGACCGCCTCGAGCTTACTCCCGGCTTCTGGTGGAGCGAGAACCTCTACGCGCTGGCGCGCAACAACTGGAAATACAAGACCCGCGACAAGCGGATCACCAAGACACAGAACATCGAGTTCGATACCTTCGCCCCCGACAGTATGGAGGAGGTCATCCATGCCCGCGAACTGCTGGAGCTCTGGACGGCCAAGGCCTGGTATCGCAAAGAGAATAAACCCTTCGACAAACTCAAAGACGAGCAGCTGCGGGCTAAGGGCCGCGACCTGCTCAACGGAGACTCCGAGATGGTAGACGCCCTTGAGGTATTCGGCGAAGGCCTGGAGAAAAGCAAGCGCCCCGCGCTCATCCGCAAGCCCCGGCGGGCCTACCACGCCTATGGTGACATGCTCGTGCATTACGCCATGGTCAACGTGATGGACTACCTGGAAGCCAATCCCGGCGAGACGCTCACCTCCTTGTCTGCATTCCTGAAGAGCCGTCGCCAGCGCGAGTGGGTCAACCTGGGCGGACAGCTGATGATGGCGACCGAGTTCGACCGTCTGCGCTCCGATATCCGGAGCGGCAAGCTGGCTTCCTGGAAGGACATCCACAAGCGCTACAACGACATCTGGAGACGTTATCCCGTTGACAAGCTGCGCCACGCCTATCTCTCGCTCTGCTGTCTGATGGGTGTCGAACGGATGGACGCGGCGGCCTGGCAGCAGGCCATCGAGGCGGAGATCCGCATCCAGCGCTTCATCTGCGACGAGGTGTACCGCACCCGCCAGAAGGACTACGAGAACCCGTTCCGCAAGGCCACCTACCGCAATGCCGAGGAGATGACCGCCGCGATCGGGACGCTGGAGGACAACAGCTTCGTCAAGCAGATCCGGTCCGAGACCGCGGTCAACCTGAAGCGCCTCGAGGAGCTGCGTGAGCGCATATAAAAATTGACTTATGAATCTGAAAGAAAACAAGTACGCCCAGTATTACCTGGTGCAAGAAATGATGGGGACCGTCCCCACGGTGGCCAAATTCGACCCGGACTGTTCCAAATTTGTCGCGGATTCCGTCCGCAAGACGGGCAGGATGTTCTTCTCCGGCGAGGGTTCTTCCCGTATCTTCCCGGCCAAGAACGCCCGCCGCGTGTCCCTGCGCTGGGGCCTTGCCGCCGACATCCAGACCGACGGTTCCCGGCAGGCTGCCGAATATGATCTGAGCCGTTTCACCGTGCTCGTCGACTCCAATTCCGGCCGGACCAAGGAAGCCCTCGCGCTGGCCCGCAAGCTGCAGGCCGAAGGCAACAAGGAGACCTTCTCGCTGAGCGCCAATCCCGACACGCCCATCCAGCAGGCCTGCGCCGCGGGCCACGTGCTCGGATGCGGTTGGGAGGAAGCCGTGGCGGCCACCAAGAGCGTGGTCGAGCAGGCCCTCTTCTGCGAGTCCATCTTCTGGCAGCTGGCCGGCGAGGATATGAAGGCCGCCCTCAAAGGCCTTCCCGAGAAGCTCGAGCAGGCGCTGACCCTGCAGGTCCCGGCCGAGGTCGTGGCGTGGGTCAAAGGCGCCCACACCATCTATTTCGCCGGCTACAACGACGGCGTGGCCGAGGAGCTGACCCTCAAGACCAACGAGATCACCCGCCGCAAGAGCGACTTCCTCGAGGGGACCTATGCGGTCCACGGCATCGAGGAGGTGATGCAGGAGGGCGACATCGTATTCGTGGTCGATCCGATCGAGAGCGAATACGAGAAGTTCCAGTCCGTCTTCCAGGGCGCCGGCGTGCACGTGGTGGCCATCAGCACGAAGCAGACGCCGTTCGAGCAGACCATCGTGGTCCCGGACGCCGGGGAGCTCCAGCCGTATGTCTATCTTTGCGCCGGATGGAACGTCCTCGTGGAGGTGGGCATCAGCGACGGCATCAACCTCGACAAGCCGGAGCGCGCCCGCAAGGTCGGCAACGAGATGCAGTAAGGAGTCGTCCGCATGCGGTTTCTGACGAACCCTTCGACCGACCCCTGGTACAATATGTCGTTCGACGAATACTGCCTGGAGCAGTACCCGTCGGACGACAGTTTTTTCTATCTGTGGCGCAACCGCCCGTCCGTCATCATCGGGCTCAACCAGAACGCCTACAGCGAGGTCAACCTCGGCTATCTGCAGGCCCATGACATCCGGCTGGCCCGCCGGGTGACCGGCGGCGGCGCCGTCTACCACGACCTGCAGAACCTCAACTATACCATCATCGGCCGGGACGCTTCGCCGCAACCGGTGGTGGACGCGCTGCGCTCGCTGGGCGTTCCGGCGGAGCTGACCGGCCGCAACGACATCTTCGTGGACGGCCGCAAGGTCTCCGGCTATGCCCGCCGCCTCTGGCGGGACCGCCAGATCATCCACGGCACGCTGATGTACGACGTGGACCTGGACACGCTCGCCCGCGTATTGGACGTTCCGGGCTCCAAGATGGCCGTGAAGGGGATTGCCTCGGTCAAGAGCCGCGTGGCCAATTTAAAGGACTTTCTGCCCCAATTCCGGGGGCTTGACGAGCTGCAGGCCGCGCTGCAGGAGATCCTGGCGGCCGGCGACGCCGGGCTGCCCTTCGACGCGGAGCGCCGGGCAGCCGTCCAGCGCCTCTCCGACGCGAAATTCTCCACCTGGGACTGGATCTACGGACAGTCCCGCGAAGCCGACCTGGTCCGCAGCGGCAAGCTTGCCTGCGGCACCGTCGAGGCCCGCCTCTGCCTGGACCGCGGCGTGCTGACCGCGGTCGCGTTCGGCGGCGACTTCCTCGGCGCCCTGCCGGCCGCGCAGCTTGCGCAGCGCCTGGCCGGCGTGCGCTTCGAGCGCGCCGCCCTGCGCGAAACGCTCGACGCCGCCGAAGTGGAGAAATACTTCGACGGCGTCAGCGCCGAGGACCTGACGGCCCTCCTTTTCTAGTCTTTATCTGCTCTTGTCGGGAGCGGCCGGCGTGCCGGGCAGCGGCTTGTAGTTCTTCAGCTCACCCTGCAGGTACTCGACCGCCTTCTCCAGCTGGGCGTCCTTGCCGAGCCAGTCCTCGAAGGGATTGATGTCCACCACGATGTCGGGATCGACGCCGTGGCCTTCGATGATCCATTCACCTTCCGTGGAATAGGAGGTGAAGAACGGGGTGCGCATATCCTGGCCGTCCACGAACTGGCGCGAGCCGGAGATGCCCACGATGCCGCCCCAGGAACGGGTGCCGATCAGCTTGCCGAGGCCGAGCTGGCGGAAGCCGTAGGGGAAGAGGTCGCCGTCGGAAGAGGAATACTTGTCGATCAGGCAGACCTTCGGGCCGTAGAAGGCCTCGTTCGGCACGGTGCGGTTGCCGCCGTTGCGGTACATGTTCATCCGGTAGACCTCGCGTTGCAGGCGCTCCAGGATCATCGGGGAGACGTTGCCGCCGCCGTTCATACGGTCATCCACGATCAGGGCCTTCTTGTCCAGCTGCGTGTAGAAGAGCTTGGTGAACATATCCAGGCCCTCGGTGCTCATGTCCGGGATGTGGATGTAGCCGATCTCGCCGTTGGAGAGGCGGTCCACCTTCTCGATGTTGTCCTGCACCCACTCGTAGTAGGCGAGGTTGGCTTCGTCGTCGACGGGCTTGACATACACGGTGCGGGCGTCCTTGCCGGAGGCGGAGGAGGCGATCTTCAGCGAGACGGTCTTGCCGGCCTTGCCGATGAGGGCCTGGCCCGGATCGGTCAGATCCCTGGCGGCGATGCCGTTCACCTCCACCAGGTAGTCGCCCACCTTGGCGTCCACGCCCGGGGTGCGGAGCGGGCAGTGCAGGGTCTCGTCCCAGTCGGCGCCGCGGAAGATCTTCTCGATCCGGAAGGCGCCGGTGCGGCTGTCCTTGCTGTATTTCGCGCCCAGCAGGCCGGTGGGGATGCGCTTGATCTCCGGGCTCTCGCCGGAAGTGATGTAGGCGTGGCCGACGTTCAGCTCGCCGATCAGTTCGCCGATCAGGTAGGAGAGGTCGTCGCGGTGCTTGACGTACGGCAGCATCTGGCCGTATTTCTCACGCATATGGTTCCAGTCCACCCCGTGCATGTTCTCCACATAGAAGTTGTCGCGGGTGATGCGCCAGCTCTCGTCGTAGATCTGCGCCCACTCGGCTTCGTGGTCGATCATCATGTCGATCTCGCCGGTCGGGATGACCGTCGAGCTGCGGCCCGGAGCGGTGAAGTTGGCGACCTTGTATTTGCCTTCGCTGCGCACGACCGCCTTCTTGCCGTCGGGCGTGATGGCCATCGGGGTGTCGGCCGGGCCGTCGGAGATCTCGAGGCTCTCGAGGTCCATGATCTTGATCGAGGCGCCCCGGTTCCTGGAATAGGTCAGGAAGTAGAGACTGCCGTTCTCGGCGAAGATGGGGTCATAGAATCCGGGCTCCACCGGCAGTGCGGTGATGCGCTGGCCGAGGCCTTCCAGGTCCACCTTCATCTTCTTGGGGGCTTCCTTGGCGGGCGCGTCCTTCGCGCCTTTCTTCGCGTCCTTCTTGCCGCCGCCGGCGGGCTTCGGGGCCTCGGCCGGCTTGACGGAATATTCGTCGTTGCCGAGCACCAGCGGGTTGGCCGCGTCCTTGGTCAGCGGGAGCACGAAGAGGTGCTCAGAGAGGTTGTAGGAAGTGTTCCATTCGATGTCCGAATACTGGGCCTCGAGGTGGCGGACGGAGGCGAAGAAGAGGTATTTGCCGTCCTGCGAGAAGAGCGGCGAGGAGGCGTCGTACCAGCGGTCGGTCACCTGATAGCTCTTGCGGGCCTGGATGTCGAAGAGGTAGAGACCGCCGATGAAGTTGGGCATCGTGGTGGTGTAGGCCGCCCAGGTGCCATCCGCCGACAGGGTGAAGGAGCGGATGGCGGAGCGCTCGCCCACGAGGATGCGGCTGAGCGCCTTCGTCTCGACGTCCAGCTCATAGACGTCCCAGTGCAGGGTGGAGAAATAGAGTTTCTTGCCGTCGGGGCTCCACTGCAGGTTGGTGGGATAGCCCTCCTTGAAGTCGGTCAGGCAGGTGGCCTTCGTCATGTCGTCGGCGGGGGCGCAATAGACCTGGTATTCGCCGGAGGCGTCCGAGAACCAGGCGATGCGGGAGCCGTCCGGGCTCCATTCGGCCTCGCGCTCGTGTGAACCCGGCGAGCGGGAAATGTTCACCACGGGGCCCTTCTCCGCAGGCAGGGAGAAGATGTCGCCGCGCACGACGGCGAGCACGCGCTTGGCGTCCGGCGAGAGGCTGAAACCGCTCGGGTTGAGGCCGCGGTTGCGGTATTCGGTTCGGCTCCAGACGTCGTCGTCGGCCAGGCGGATGCTGACCTTCTCGGCGGCGCCCTTGCGGACGTCATATTTGTAGATGTAACCGCCGTTCTCGAAGACGACGTAGCCGTCCGCGCTGTGGGCGGGGAACTTGCAGTCGTATTCGGTGAAGTCGGTCACCTTGCGGGACTGCTTGCTGCTGGTGTCATAGACGAAGAGGTTCATCGTCCGGTCGCGGTCGGAGAGGTAGTAGATCTCCTGGCCGATCCACATCGGGAAGATGTCCTGGGCGTCGTTGTCCGTGATCTTCTCCAGCTTGGTGGTGCCGACGGTGTTGATCCAGATGTCGTCCGCCTGGCCGCCCCGGTAGTATTTCCAGGTGCGGAACTCGCGGAACATCCGGTTCATCGCAAGCTGCTTGCCGTCCGGCGAATAGGAGCAGAAGCCGCCCTCGGTGGTCGGGATGAACTCGGGCAGGCCGCCGTCCACGCTGACCAGGCAGAGCTGCGCGCGCAGGCCGCTGAAGCACCACTGCTTGCTGCGGTAGATGATCTTCTTGCCGTCCGGCGTCCAGCCCATCACGATGTTGTTGGGGCCCATCCGCTCGCCGACCTTGTCGCGCCCCACGAGGGCGCTGTAGGTCAGGCGGCGCGGCTCGCCGCCCGTGATCGGGATGGTATAGACTTCGGTGTTGCCGTCATACTGCGCCGTGAAGGCGACGGTCTGCCCGTCCGGCGAGATCTTCGGGAAGCATTCGTACCCGACGTCGGAGGTTAGCTTGACGGCCTGGCCGCCGTCGATGCCGACGCTGTAGAGGTTGCCGGCGTAGCAGAAGACGATTTTCCCGCCACCCACGGCGGGGAATCGGAGGAGGCGCGCTTCGTCCTGCGCGGGCGCTGCGGACAGCGGCAGGGCGACCAGGGCGCAAATCAGGGACAGAATCAATCTGTTTTTCATATATACTGGCTGTTATAAATTGGTGTTCAGAATGCTGCGGTAGTTGTAGCCGGACAGGTACAGGACCGTGAATTCGTGCTCGCGGAGCACGCGGAGGAAGCGCGTGAGGTCACGCTGGCCTGCCTGGCACCACTGCACCTCGGAGAGCGCCAGCAGGCGCGGCAGGAGCATGTATTCCAGGTGCTCCGGCGTGCTGATGTATTCCGTCCAGAGGTTGGCCTGCACACCCAGGATGTGATGCGCCTGCTCCGGCGCGATCCCGTCCAGCGGGTCCAGGGAATAGACCTTCTCGAGCGTGACGACGCCGTCGAAGCCTTCCGGCTCCCCGGCGGGATCCTCGCTCTGGCGGTAGTCGAAATAGCAGTGGGACACGGGGGAGAGAATGGCGTCGAAGCCCTTGGCGGAAGCCTGCTTCGCGCCGTCCGTGCCCCGCCAGGACATCACGGTCGCGCCCGGTGCGAGCTCCCCTTCGAGGATCTCGTCCCAGCCGATGATCTTCTTGCCCCTGGTGGCCAGGAAGTCCTGGACGCGCTTGGTGACGTAGTTCTGCAGGTACTGCTCCGCAGTGAAGCGCCCGTCGTCCTGGAGCCCCAGCTCCCGGATGCGGGCCTGGCAGTGCGGGCATTCCTTCCACGCGGTCTTGGGACATTCGTCCCCGCCGATGTGGATGTATTCGCCCGGGAAGAGCTCCGCCACCTCGCCGAGGACGGCTTCCAGGAAGTCGAACGTGCTCTCCTTGCCCACGCACAGGACCTGGTCGGAGACGCCCCATTTCGTCCAGGCGGCGTAGGGTCCGCCCGTGCAGCCGAGCTCCGGGTAGGCGGCCATCGCCGCCAGCATGTGGCCGGGGAGGTCGATCTCCGGCACGACCGTGATGCCGCGCCTGGCGGCATAAGCCACCACCTCGCGGATCTGGTCCTGGGTATAGAAACCGCCGTAGCGGATGTGGTCGTTGGAGGAGAAGTCGTGGCCGACCATCGTGCCCTCCCGCCAGCAGGCGATCTGGCTCAGCAGGGGGTAGGACATGATCTCGATGCGCCAGCCCTGGTCGTCCGTCAGGTGCCAGTGGAAGCGGTTGAGCTTGAACATCGCCATCACGTCGAGGTAGCGCTTGATCTCGTCCACCTGCCAGAAGTGCCGGGAGCAGTCCAGGTGCATGCCGCGCCAGGCGAAGCGGGGCTCGTCGCGGACCGTGCAGCAGGGCAGGTACCAGTGCTCCTTCTCGGCGATCTCCTTGCCGTAGATCGCGGCGGGGAGCATCTGCTGCAGGGTCTGCAGGGCGTACAGCACGCCCGGGAGCCCGCTGGCGCGGACGACGGCCTTGCCGGCCTGCACGTCGATGCCGTAGGCCTCCGGCCCGAAGGAGGCGTCCTTCAGGAACAGCAATCCCTTCACCTTGCCGGATGCGACGGCCTCGTGCAGGCCGGGCGGCGTGGAGAAGGGACAGAATTTGCCGGAGACGAAGCCCAGGCGCGAAGCGAAGCTGCCGACGGCGTCGCGGGCGTCCTGCCCGAAGGCCGGATCACACTTGACGGCAATGCCGGAAACGCGCAGGCTGCCCTTGTGCAGCTCGGCCTGTGCGGGCTGGGGGACGATGTCCTCCAGCACGCCCGCCCGCGCGCACAAGGAGAGGAGGCAGAAGATGCCAACGAAGAGAGTTCTTTTCATTGGCTTAAAGATAATCAATAAATCAACATCCCGCGCTTCCCGCCCCCAAATCCGCTTGCTCCTCCATCCCCTGCTGATTCTCAATCACTTGCAATTTGACCCTCGGACAAAATGCCGAGGGTCGTCCCGTAAGTGTTTGATAATCAATAATAGTGTTGAGACCCTGTCAACAATATCCCTTTTGATGTCGATTTTTATTCAACTGTCAAAGTTAAACGATTAAAACGCTGATCAATCGTTTTGTCTTTCCTACCTTAGCTGCATGAGTGCTGTTCGAAAACATAGTGTAGCCGGGTATGATCACGTCTACCAGATTACGGTGGACAGGGGAGTGTGCTTTTATACGACTGCCGACTGCATCGTCTGGTTTACTTTATTATGTATGCTGGCCCGGCGATACCACATCCGGATCCTTTCCGTATGTATCATGCTTAACCACTTCCATATCCAGCTGAAGGCCCCGTCGGCTGCAGTCCTGTCTGCTTTCATGCGCGATTTGACATCGTCGTTTACCAGGATGTACAACAGACAGTACGGCCTAAGCGGCCCTCTGGTCAGTGGACAATTCAAGAATGCCGCCAAGCAGAAAGGTCAGAAAGTCCGCGAAAACTACATCTACATCTGCAACAATCCTGTCGTCAAGCATGCCGTGCCGCGGGCGGAGCGGTACAGATGGAACTTCCTTGCATATATGCATTCCTCTCACCCCTTTTCGGAAGAAATCTTGCCCGGGACGGAGTCTGAAACGATGCGGCAGGTGCTGTCGAATGTCCGGACGAGAAAGAACCGCGGCCGCCCGGTCGATTATCTGTTTTTCGGGGGCTCCTATACGCGTTTGGATGAGCGGGAGAAGAGGCAGGTGATCGATTATATAGTATCGGAATATAATGTCCTGGACTATGAGACGGCAAAGCGTGAATGGGGTGATTACGAAAAGATCTGCCAAGTTCTGTCGACCGTCTCCGGGTCAGAATATGATATAGCGGAGGAGAAAACGCCCGAGGATTACCGGCATTATTACCGGATGATTCGCCTGGCTGCAAGGGAAGGCTATGATTTGTCCGCGATGCGCATGACCGGGATCGGGCTGGATGAGCTGAACCGGCTCGCCGGCGTATTCCGGGAAGAAGCCGGCGCCACGCGGACGGAGATCGCGAAATTTCTGCATGCGCCTTTTCTCCGATAATAGCACATATTGATTATCAGCCACTTATGAAATAACCCTCGGCACATTGACCGAGGGTTATTTCATAAATACCTGATTATCAGCTATAATGTATATCTTCGCCTATTATTGCGGATTCCTCTTAAGCTTTACGATCATATTCGGAGCGGCTTTGCCGGTGTCTGGAAAGTGCCTGATGCATTCTGTCACCAGCAGGGTTCCGGGAGCGGCGCGAAGGCGGACCGTTTCGTCGCGTTAAATCGTGCCGAAGGGTTGGACTCTCGTGTAGGTATAAGTTATGATGCCGTCGACCAACTGGTCGGTAGCGTGATCGTATAAGGTGTTGTGGACCGTGAAAACAAAGTGCCCGAGCTCGTCGAAGGTCGCCTGCCCGTCATGTATGCGCTTCATCTCAATCCGTGACTCGGATTCCGGAACGTCAAGCGAATCGAAATGGTCAACGGAAATGCTGCCTTCTCTGTCGATATGAAAAAGCAGGCTGAGAGGAAGCGCCATCCCGGTCATAAAGCCCTTGGGATATCTGCCGTCATGCGTGACGGAGACGTTCTGCAGGGGAATATACATTCCGATACTTCCGGAAGAAGAATCGGATACGAGGACTTGCGTCTTATAGACACCCTGCGCATTTGTGGACAAAGTCATCAACTCCGGATAGAGATTATTGCCCGCGACTCCGTCATTGTTGACATCCACCGGATCTCCATCCCACTGGATCCGGACCAGCTCATAAACGCCGGCAATCTTTTCCGATACATCGGGGACACGGATATCGTTTTTCCTGCAAGAAATCAAGATTCCTGTCAAAGCGAGAAGAGACAGAAAAACAGTTTTAGTAAAGGTCGTATTCATATGCTGATCAGTTTGTCGGTAAAGATAATCAATATATCAATAATCCCAGCACGCCGGCGCCGAGGAGGATGGCGATGGGGCCGGCCTTCTTGCTGATGCCCAGGCCGAAGGCGGCGGCGAAGATGGCCCAGGCCTTCCAGTCGGCGAAATTCTCCGTCAGGAGGCGCAGCTGCGGCTGCAGGCCCGTCCACTGCGTGCTGAAGATGAGCACCAGCGCCGCGGCGCCGATCAGGCCGGCCACGGCGGGCCGCAGGGCGGTCATCGTGTCCGCAAAAGTGCGGCTCTGGTGGAAGCGGTTGAAGACCTTGATGATCAGGAAGAAGACGAGGAAGGAGGGCAGGACCACGGCGAAGGTGGCGAGCGAGGAGCCGAGCACGCCGGCCAGCTGGCCGTAGCCGGCGCCGTACATCACTTCGTAACCCGTGTAGGTGGCGCAGTTGATGCCGATCGGGCCCGGGGTGGACTGGGAGATGGCCACGATGTCCGTGAACATCTCCTGGCTGATCCAGCCGTGCGCCGTGACGACCTGCCCCTGGATGAGGGACAGCATCGCTCCGCCGCCACCGAAGTTGAACAGCCCGATGAGGAAGAAGGTGACGAAGAGTTGTACCAACAGTCCGATCATGACTTCTTCTGGTTGAGGAGGGAAACGGAGACGGCCACCGAGATCGTCACGAGGATGATCCAGATGGGGGAGACCTTCAGGAAGGCGACGGCGAGCAGGGAAGCGAGGGCGATGGCCCAGGCCCACCAGGTGTGGCAGCCGGCGCGCGCCATCCGGACGGCGGGCACGAGGATGAGCGCCACGGCGGCCGGGCGGACTGCCTGGAAAATGCGGCGCACGATGTCGTTGTCCTTGAATTCGGTGAAGAACATCGCGATCAGCAGGATGATCAGCAGGGAGGGGAGGACGGCCCCGACGGAGGCCACGACGCTGCCCTTCAGCCCCTTGATCTTATGGCCCGTGAAGATGGCCATGTTGACGGCCAGGATGCCCGGCGCGCTCTGCGCCAGGACCATGATGTCCTGGATGTCCTCGTCGGAGATCCAGCCGCGCCGCGTCATCTCCTGCTCGATGAGCGGGAGCATCGCGTAGCCGCCGCCGATGGTGAAGGCCCCCATCTTGGCGAACACGCAGAACAGTTTCCAGAGCGACGCAGATTCCATAACGGATATAAAGTTACGTGCTTGACCGCAGAAAAACAAAAAAACGCGGGGCGGAATGCCTCGCGTTTTTCAGTACGCGCGGAGCCTGGATCAGAAGGCGTAGCCGAGGCGGAAGTTCAGGTGGGGGAGAACAGGCAACGGCACCAGGCCGTAAAGCATGCTATGGAAGGCGAGTCCAAAGGTGTATTCGCGGAACCAGTGCTCTCCTCCCCGGCGGATACCGAAGGTCGGGATCACGGATAAATGAATGTTCAAGGGGGTGTCCCAGTGGTTATCGTACACTTTCGTCTGGAGACTGAAGAAGCTGGCACTGTTGTTGACCGTCTTCTTCCCGGCCAGCACCCGCTTCTCGAGCGTGAAATAGTACCTGGGCTCCAGGGTAAGGGCTAAATGGGGGTAGAAATGTGATTCGACATGCATGGTGTTTTCGTCTATATAGCCATCGATCCAAGAGAGGCAGGTAGAGACGCCGAACCGTGACGCAAGGGACCACGCCTTTCCCAGGCGCGCCTCATAGGTGTACTCCAGGCCGACGATCGTGGCCGAGAGGGAGTGGTTGGCGACGACTCCTTCTCTCTTTTGCATCGTCTTGACTTCCGGGATGGACGAAAGGTTGAAGTCGAGTTGCTCCTGCGCCATCAGGGACGCACCGGATACGATCATGGCGAACAGCCAAACAAGAGTTTTTTTCATAATGCTATTGTTTACGTTTGTTGAACATCTTGTCAAGGTCTCCGACGGAAGCGGTCCCGCGGAGATATACCAGCGTCACATCCCATAGCCCTTTGTTCTCTTTTGCCTGAAAGCAAAGGAAACGGTTCAGGCCCGTGATCGTGGGCGGCAGGCAGATCACGGCGTAGGTGAGGTGGTCGCCCGCGTATTCGATCTGCCTGCTGACGGCCGCTTCGGCATCCTTCAGCACCAGGTCCTCCACGCCGAGGTAGGTCGCGTATGCAACCTGGAACGCGATGCTCTTGTAGGTGTCCAGATGGTACGGCGCGAGCTGCGAGCCGCTGATGAAGTTGCGGCGCATGGCGACGGGCGCGATGCCTTTGCCTTCGAACAGCTCTTCGACATATAGTCCCTCCTGGGCGAACAGGGCAGTGCCCATGAACAGGACGATAAACAGGGTGATCAGTCGTTTCATCGGTCGATAGTCATTAAATCGGTCAATTCGGCCTCCACGTCCGTTCCGGCGGAGAAAATGGAGGTCAGCGTACTTTCCATGGATGCGAGGTCTCCCGTGTGGTAGTCCTTGCGGAAATTCCCGACCAGGAGGACGACGCAGGCCACCATGGCGACGGCCGCGAGGGCCGTGGAGGCATAGGTCCAGGGATGGAGGACCGGGCGCCGGACAGGCCCGGCCTTCTTGTTGAAGGACCGGCCTGCCGCAAAGAAACCCGCCACGGCCTTCACCCCGTCGAAGTCCGGGTCTTCCGTCCGGGCCAGGAAGCGCATGAGGCGGTTCTCCTGCCGTTCGGTCAGCGTGGCGTCGAAGTATTTCGAGCTCAAGTGTTTATAATATGCTTTGTTCATAATATCTTTCTCTAATTGTTTTCCTTGCCCGCGAAAGCTGCATCCGGACGGCCGGCGGATTCATGCCCAGCTCGTATGCGATCACTTCCAGTTTCGCCCCTTCATACTCGTGGCGGCGGATGATATATTTTTGTACATCGGACAATTCGTCCTGCACCAGCTGCTCGACCTTCCGGAACAGGAGCTCCCGTTCGCCGGTCTGGTCGGGCCTGTCGTCCTCATAGCTGTCCTCCTCAAGCGGGACGCCTTTCGGCTGTCTCAGGATGTCCACGGAATTGTTGCGGACCGTCCGGTTCAGCAGGGCTTCGGCCTCCTGGACGGAGCACAGCTGGTAGCGTCCCCAAAGCTTGACGAACGCGTCCTGCAGGGCGTCTTCGGCAGAGGCGGTATCGTGAAGCATTCTCCATGAGCCACCCAGCAACTTTTCCTTCATCCTCAGGAAAGCCTCTGTCAGAAAGTCCGTCATCTGTCTATTTAACGGGAAATGGAAAAAAATGTAACAGGAAATCCGGAAAATTTTTTGAACCGCCGGAAACGGTCCCGCAAATATAAGGGTATATAACGAAAAAACGCAGGACAAAATGTCCTGCGTTAAGAATCTTGGGTGGAGATAGTCGGATTCGAACCGGCGACCCCCTGCTTGCAAAGCAGGTGCTCTACCAGCTGAGCTATACCCCCTACTTTAAAAAAAGTAGGCCCGCGCGGAGTTGAACCGCGGACCTCCACATTATCAGTGTGGCGCTCTAACCAACTGAGCTACGAGCCTGTATAAATAATGGAAGACAAGTACAAGGCTCCAGAGATTCTGTAGTGCCTTGGACATCGAACCGCGAGCAGAGTGTCAAGGAGACTCCAAAAAGGAGGTGTTCCAGCCACACCTTCCGGTACGGCTACCTTGTTACGACTTAGCCCCAATTA